>JBMSJH010000022.1:0-15101 GCA_049418705.1 Aquirufa sp. | reverse complement strand
GAAGTGACGATTACAGCTTGCAGCGACGAAGATATTGCGAACACAGTTCATGTAATGGGTGGCGAAGATTGGATGATGTGGACGGACGCCTTGTTGAACGCTGGCGTGTTAGCGGAAGGCGCGATGACGGTGGCGTATTCGTACATTGGGCCAGATGTAACTGAGCCGGTTTACCGCAAGGGAACGATCGGAATGGCGAAAGAGCATTTAGAGGCGACGGCGTTTGAGATTACAGAGGATTTGGCCAAAATAGGAGGCAAAGCTTTCGTTTCCGTCAACAAAGCTCTAGTAACACAAGCAAGCTCGGCGATCCCAGTGATCCCTTTATATATTTCATTGCTATACAAAATCATGAAGGCGAAAGGCTCGCATGAGGGTTGTATCGAACAAATTCAACGTCTTTACAGCGAGCGCTTGTACACAAACGGCGAGATTCCAGTAGACGAAAAAGGCCGTATCCGTATCGACGATTGGGAAATGGATGAGGCAGTTCAAAAAGAAGTGGCTGAATTATGGAAAGGCGCAACGACAGAAAACCTTCCAGCGATCGGCGACTTGAACGGATATAAATCAGACTTCTTGAACCTATTCGGTTTCGGATTCGATGGCGTTGATTACGCAGCGGAGGCAAACGAAATGGTGGAGATTCCAGGTTTGATTACGGTAGAAAAATAAACGGGAAGCCATCTGAAAAGATGGCTTTTTTTATGAAAAGGGTGGGCAAATAGCAGGATAAATCAGGCGATTATTTGAACAACATCCCTTACTTTTGGTTTAGACTTCATTCACTGAACTTTAAACTATGAAAAAAGGTATTCTTTCGGCGGTATTAATTCTATCCGCTGTTATTTCCACACAAGCGCAGACTCCTAAAACACCTGTAGCCCCGAAGCCAGCTGATTCTACAGCAGCTAAAAAACCGGCCTCTAAAATCAAATCTTACGACCAGGTCATTACGAAGGAAGCGAAATCTTCTAAAGGCCTTTTCACCACCCATCAGGTAGGCGATAAATACTATTTCGAAATCCCTAAAAAGCATTTGGGTAAAGACATGCTTTTGGTTAGTCAAATTGCGAAAATCCCCAATGGATTAGGCGGAGGCTACGTGAATGCGGGAACATCGAGCCATGAGCAACTGATTGTTTGGGAGAAATTCCAGGAAAAAATCCTCATCAAAATCAAGTCCTACGCAGCCGTGGCACCAGATTCTCTGCCCATTAGCTTGTCTGTGAAGGCGAATAATTACGAGCCTACTTTGTATGCTTTTGACATTGAAACCTATAGCAAAGACACCTCGTCCATCGTCATCGATGTGACGAAATTCTATACCAGTGATATTCCTGCGATGAGTGGTTTAGATGCCTCGCTCCGCGAGACGCACAAGGTGAGAAATTTAGATGCGAGCCGCAGTTTCATTCGTTCCGTGAAGTCCTTTCCTTTAAACATCGAGGTGTTGCAAGACTTCACCTATAACGCGACGAAGCCGTCCGCAACAGCTTACACCGAGACGATTAGCATGCAGATGAATCAGTCGATGATTCTCTTGCCGGAGAAGCCGATGAAGCCGCGTTTATTTGATCAACGCGTGGGCTATTTTACCCAAAAACAGTTCGATTACGGCAGCGAAGAGTTGAAGTCAGACCAAAAGACCTACATCCAGCGCTGGCGCTTAGAGCCAAAAGACATGGCGGCTTACAAGCGTGGAGAATTAGTTGAACCCATCAAACCGATCGTCTATTATTTAGATCCGGCGACGCCGATGAAGTTGCGCAAGCACATGAAAAAGGGGGTGGAGAATTGGCAAAAAGCCTTCGAGGTGGCCGGCTTTAAAAATGCCATCATCTGCAAGGATCCACCGACGAAAGACGAGGATCCAGATTTCTCACCAGAAGATATTCGCTACTCGGTGATTCGCTATGTGGCGAGCACGACAAGAAATGCGATGGGTCCTAGCGTGAGCGATCCGCGTTCGGGAGAGATTATTGAAAGTGACATTATTTGGTACCATAATCACCTACGTTCGTACCGCAATCGTTTCTTAATCGAGACGGCTGCGTCTAATCCGAAGGCAAGAACTTTAGAGACGAGCGAGGAAGATATTGGCGAGATGATGGAGATGGTTATCTCGCACGAGGTGGGCCATGCCTTAGGTTTCCCGCACAACATGGGGGCAAGTAGTTCTTACGAAGTGGAGAATTACCGCAAGGCTGATTTCACTCAGAAGGAGGGTATTTCTGCGAGTATTATGGACTATGCGCGCTTTAATTACATCGCACAGCCGGAAGACAAGGGCGTTCGTTATATTCGTCAGATGGGCCCATACGATGATTATGCCGTGAATTGGGGATACCGTCTTTTGCCTGATGCCAAAACTCCAGAGGACGAAGTACCTACCCTAAACAAATGGGTGGAGGCGAAGGCGGGCGATGCTCGTTTCCGTTTTGGTAATCAAGGAACATCTTTCGACCCAAGTTCTCAGACCGAAGACATCGGTAACGACCCTGTTCGCGCGAGCACCTACGCGGTGAAAAACCTGAAATATGTGGCGAAGAATTTAGCTTCATGGACGAGCAACAAGACGAACGATTACGAAGATTTAATTGAATTAAACGACGAATTATTGAGCGCTTGGTCGCGTTATGTAGGCCACGTAACGACTACCGTAGGTGGCGTTTATGAGCAATACGCAAAGCCTAACCAACAAATTCCTAGCTATGTCGTAGTCCCTAAAGTGACGCAACAAACTGCCGTGAAATGGTTATTAGCGAATGCCTTCTCTAACGTAGATTGGTTAATCAACCGCGAGGTAGTTACCCACCACATGATGGGTTATACCGATCGCATCAGAAGCCTGCAAGCTAGTCCGCTAAACCGCATGCTTAGCTTCGAAACTTTTGCTCGTTTGGATAATAGCGGGTTGAGCACGGCGAACGCTTACAAAACCGTTGACTTATGCCAAGACCTGCGTCAAGGCTTGTGGTCAGAGTTAGCGACGGGAGCTAAGATGGATGGATTCCGTAGAAACATTCAGAAAGCATACGTCGAGCGAATGAAGTATTTATTGACGGAGCAAATGACCCCATCGCCATTCGCGCGCGACTTCTATAATGTATCTCAGTCCGATGTACGCTCGATCGTCCGTGGGGAATTGAAGACTTTATTAGCGTCTTTACAAACCGCAAAAGGCAAGTATGCAGATAAAGAAACAGCCTACCATTTGGCAGACTGTATCGATCGAATTCAAACCGCATTAAATCCGACCAAAGCCCAGAAATAGGGCTTTGGTTTATTCTAATAGCGCATTAACGCACCAAAGCAGTGGTCCTTGTCCATGCAAATCACCCGTGATGCGCTTGCGATCAAGGTAATATTGGTGGTCGTTTTTCTTGTTTGTGCCTTCGCAAATTTCGGTTAAATCACCGTTCTCGTTGATGTAATCTTGCAGTTTAATCCAGGCTTTACGCGCCGCAGTTCCGTAGGTTTTCTCGTCTAACCAACCCTTTTTCACACCCACGATGAAGGCATAGGTAAACATTCCTGTGCAAGATGTTTCCGGCCACGCATTCGGGTCATTAATCAGCTGATGCCACATGCCTTGCTTGTCTTGGTGTTTTAATAAAACGCCCATCATGTCTAAATAACCGCGCATGATGCGAGGACGGTGTGGATTATCTTTTGGCAATACTTTCAATAAATCAGCCATCCCGGCAGCTAACCAACCATCGCCTCGACCCCAGTAAAAAGGCACATCAGGAGCATGATAAAACAGACCATCTTTATTCTGAAGCGTATCTAGATAAGCCACCATTTCGTAGGCCGCCCGATCTAAGTATTTGCGGTTTTTCGTGACCTCATACGCCTTCGCCTGAACCGCCGTAATCATGTACATATCATCCATCCAAAAGCGTGTCACCCAGCTTAATCCCGCCGCATACCAATTCCGCACTTCGGGTTTCAGACTCGTATATTCCTCTGGACTCAAGGTTTTAAATTCTTCATCTGCATACGCCATGCCCAGTGTTTTCAATTCCTCGTTCCTATTCTCTAGATATACTGCCAGCGGAATCGCACCAAAAACAAAGTTATCCACGTGGTTTTTCTTCGGCTGTAAATTCGCTTCTTCCTTCAGTAATAAGGCAGTCTTTGCATGCAATCTCGCTTGCAAATCTTTGTCATTCGTCTTCTTCGCAAAGCCCAAGGAACCTAACCAAGTACATACATCTGGGTAGGTAATTTGGGTGGCTGGTGGGTTAGGAAATGTGACGCCATAGCGGGAGTGAGGGACCGCCATGAAGCGTTCTGCCGTTCTTTTTCCCACCGTGATAGGATCGGCTTTTTTAGGCCAATTCGTAAAGACTTTTTGCGCCAGTATAGGCGTACTTAATAGTAAGAAAAGGAGGATTTTTTTCATAGTTATTTTGCCCCATCCAGGGTGCTTTGTTTGGTTTGATCCAGTAAGGCTGCGCGACCTTTTGCGTTCGATATTTTTAATACAACCGCATTCGGCCATTTGTTATTCGTATAGAATCGTTGTCCATTTACAGCACTAATCGTTAGACCTAGCGGGCTGGCTGACACATAGGTTTTCGCATCAAAGTTTTGCTTGTATTCCACTAATTCAGCCTTGTAACCCAGTATTTCGACGGTCGTTTTATCTGAACCTAGGATATTATGAAGAACAAAATTCTTGCGCTCGCCGTATTTCCAATCTTCCGGAGAGGATCGTAAAATGAAGGCATAAATGTATTTTTCGTCGTTCGATTGGGTATACCAAACTCCCTCTTCTCGAATGATGGGCATCGGCTTCACGGCATAAATAGCCTCGGAATAAGCGAAGTTCCAAAGCGCCATTTCCCGCAATATCGCTTCCTGCTCTATCTGAATTTCGCCGTTCGGTTTAGGCCCCACATTCAATAAAAAGTTGCCGCCTTTCGCCCGAATTTCAGCAAGCATATTAATGACCTGCGTTCCCGATTTTTGAGGATCATTTGTCGGCTTGTATTGCCAATCCGTTCCCATCGTATAGCATGCCTCCCAAGGTCTAGGTAAAGCTGCATTAGGAGTCGTCTGCTCCGGAGTTTTCATCGCATCCCGGGTGATCACTAAATCTGGATTGATGGACCAAGCAAATTCCCGCAAGCCATCTCCCGGCCCATCGATAAACAGGATATCGATCTTGCCGTATTGAGTGAGCAACTCTTTTAATTGGGCTTTATCATATTCCATCAAGCCCGGATTCGTCATCGGATAATGCGCCGGATCTTGTGCTCTTCCGATGGGCTGATTGTGCTGGTGCAAATAATAGAAATCGTCTGGAGAGAAATACAATCCTACGGCGATACCTTCTGCGCGATAAGCCTCTACGATCTCTTTAGTAACGTCCCTTTTGAAGGGAGTATTCATCACGTTAAATGGGGTAGTCTTCGTTTGAAACATCGCAAAACCTGCGTGGTGTTTTGCGGTAAAAACTACGTATTTCATCCCCGCAAGTTTTGCGAGCCGTGCCCAGTCTTTGGGCTTAAATTGTTCTGGATTAAAAAAGGACGGAAGCTCTTTAATGTACTTTTCTACATAGGCATCTGAAGCCCCAGCCAGAGAATGGCTGATAACGCTGCCTAAACTCACGTCTACATTCCAGTGGATAAACATCCCAAAACCGAGGTCTTGAAACCACTGAATGCGTTCCGGTTTGTTGGCAGTTTGCTGAGCGAATGTAGGTAAACTTAGCAGGCAAAAGAGTAGGAGCTTTTTCATATAACTAAAAGAATTAACTCCTGCTAATCTACTAATTATCAGCCCTGAGCGTACTTCTTGAAGTTGTCTAAAATCAGTTGCCAGCCAGCCTGTTGCATCTCTTCAGGGTTCTGATTCTCGGGCTCGAACTCCTCTACAACGTGAACTCCTTCAGGTGTTTCAGAAAAATTTACTCGTACTTTTCTGCCATCCCCTAAGGTAATCTCAATCGTTTTTTCTGAAATAATGTTCGTGTAAGTTCCCCAAAAATCAAAGGACATCGACCCATCTTTTGAGGCCATCTCGTAGTGAAATTCACCACCTATTCGAAAGTCATTTTTCGCGGAAGGGCAGCACCAATCATCACTGGCAAAGTTCCATTTCGTGATGTGTTCTTCTTTTGTCCAGCATTCCCAAGCATGGGAGATCGGGGCTTGGATGGTATTTTGAACGGTGATAAAGGCCATATGCTATTTGGAAAAGTTAAAAATACACAATGGAGGAGAACTTGGGAAATGATAGTGGAAAAATCTGTCGACGAACGTTTGACTTTGCATCGACGAACAGGTATACAAGGCGTAATTCCTTCACCTAATTTTGCAGACACAAACTATATACCATGAAAAAATACGTAACCATTGCACTTCTATCCGTAGCCTTATTCAATTGTAAGAAAGATGAGCACCTCGATCCTCATGATGATAATGAATTAATTACCCGCGTAGATCTAGTTTTCACTGATTCCGCAAACAAGTCCACTACTTTTTCATTCCAAGATAAAGACGGCGATTCGCGAACAAGTCCAGAGAAATTTGATAAAATTGTCTTAGCTAAAGGTCAAACTTATACCTTGAAAATCGAAGTATTTGATGACACAAAATCTCCTGTTGAAACTATTTCAGATGAAATTTTAGAAGAAGCAGATGTGCATCTTTTCGTATTCAAATCAAATCCGATAGGGCTCTTAACCACAACCTTAACTGATAAAGACAAAAATGGCTTGCCTGTAGGACTAGAGTCCACTGTAAAAACGGCTGCCACTACCGGCAAAGGCACGTACCAAGTAATCCTAAAACACCAACCAGAACTAAATGGGGTGAAAGTGAAGACTGGACGTGAAGAAGGCGGAAGTACAGATATAGACTTAAGCTTCGAGGTAGAGGTGCAGTAGATGAAGAAACACATCATAAATAACACTTATGATTTCTATAACAAAATTTAAATTTTATTTATAATCTCTGCTATCTAGTTTTGTATTGCAAACAGATGCAACTGATTGAAATTCATATATTTCTGTTGGTTTAATTAATGAAAAACGAATACAATAAAGCCAGGTAATTTTTACCTGGCTTTATTTAGTTAAAGAAGCTCTGTTTAATCCTTTCGTTGTTTTCTAAAACAAAATTCATGAAAGCTTTCGCCACGGGGGATGGCTTTTTTTCTTTATGCCAAATCAATTTCCAATCGGTCGTAATAGGTAGCCCTTCTCGTGGAATGATGGCTAAATAGCCGTCCTTAATTTCTCTTTTTATACCGATCAAGGGCATGATGGAATAGCCTAGGCCTGCCATTACAGCCTGTTTAACAGCCTCATTCGACATTAATTCGATTCTTTTTAAGCTATTGACCCCCTGTTTTTTTAAATAGCTCTCCATAATTTTTCTGGTTCCAGATCCGGATTCTCTAAAAATGAGGGGTAGCTCATGTTTAAAAGTACCGTAATCAAAAGAGGGATTCATCGCCGCAGTTTCCGGATTTCCCACGAGAAAAAGTTCGTTTTTTAGAATGTCGATGAAATCGAATTGTGTGCTCTCTAGCTGGTCTGAAACTAGGCTAAAGTCGACCTCATTTTGTTCTAAACTTTCGATTACTTTTCCCCGATTGGTCACATCAATACTAATTTCGACGCCGGGATTAGCTTTTAGAAAATCGGATAAATAATACGGCAATACATATTTGCCTGTGGAGACAATGGATACCTTTAATCGTCCGATTAATTGATCTTTGAAGGCCATCGTTTTGTAATTGATGGCATATACTTGCTCTAATATTCCCTCTGCGGATGCAGCAATTTCTTTCCCAAAATCCGTCACATAAATTTTCTTCCCGATGATTTCCAATAACGGAATTTCAAACTGGGCTTGAAAATTTTTGATCTGAATAGAGACCGCGGGCTGTGTTAAATTAAGCTCTTCCGCTGCTTTTGTAATGCTGGATGTTTGTACGACTTTGACAAAAATCTGCAGCTGATTTAGGGTATAGTTCATAACAATTCATTATGGATTTCATTATAAACTTAAATAAAAATTATCAATGTCTGCGTATTTATTTTGTGCTAAATAGCAAAGCATGCACACCAGACTAAAATTTTTTCTCTTATGTGGCCATTTTTTCGCCTTAGCGGCCACTTTGTTTTGGGTGTTTCAGGGGGTTAACCCTGTCTATGAGAAGGGCCTTGTGGCGATCTTAATTTTTATCACTTTAAATCTTATTCGTCTTTTTCAAAAAGAGAATAGGAATGACTCGAATGATCAATTTTGAACTATTAACCTTTAACCTGACGAACCCGACTTTATTGTTTTTCATTCTAGGGGTTTTTGCCAAATACGTAAAAAGTGATTTAGAAATTCCTGCAGCCACAAAGAGTTTTATTTCCCTGTATTTATTGTTTGCCATTGGGTTTAATGGAGGTAGTGAATTAGCCGTTACAGGGATAACAACCGAGGTAATAAGTAGCCTGGTGCTAGGTATGTTGTTAGCGCTAATTATTCCCATCTATTCCTTTTTCATTCTTCGAGTTAAATTAAACTCCTCCGATGCAGGCGCGATTGCGGCCTCTTATGGCTCTGTAAGTGCGGTAACTTTCGTTTCTGCGGTCGCTTTTTTAGAGATGAATCAGCTGAAGATGGGTGGTGAAATGGTGGCGGTGATGGCATCGATGGAATTTCCTGCCATCATTATGGGGGTTATTTTAATCAATCTTTTTCCAGATAAAACGGAGGAGAAAAAGCGGGGTTCCATCGACTGGAAATTAGCGATGAAGCACTCTTTGACGAATGGAAGTGTGTTAATGATTTTTGGTAGTTTGTTAATCGGATTTGTTTCTGATTCCTCCCAATCGATCGGAATCAAACATTTCACGACAGATATTTTCAAAGGCTTTCTAGCCATCTTCCTGCTAGATATGGGGATGCTTGCTGCCAGTCGATTTAAGGCGTTTAAACAGCAAGGCCCATTCTTGATTTTCTTTGCGCTTCTTGTTCCTCTTTTCAATGGTTCTGCCGTGGCTTGGCTTACGCAATTCCTTATTCATGACGAAGCTAATCGATTGATTTTTGCTGTTCTAGCAGCCAGCGCCTCGTACATTGCCGTACCCGCTGCGATGCGTTTAGTAGCACCCAAAGCGGATCCGGGAATCTATATCCCTATGGCATTAGGGGTAACTTTCCCCTTAAATATTACGATCGGACTTCCGCTCTATTTTCAATTAATTCATGGGTAATCAGGCGTTTTTTGAGGGCAGGGAATTTCGGATTGCCACTATGCATGGTAAGGAAAAGGTGATAGGCCCTGCTCTGGAAAAAGCATATAGAATGAAGTATTCAGTAGCGGCTCTAGACACAGATTTGTTAGGTACATTTTCAGGTGAGGTAGAACGGGTTTTGACACCGTTGGAGGCGGCAAGAGAAAAATGCCGCATAGCCCTGGAGAAGCATGATGAGGGGATAGCGATTGCTTCTGAGGGGTCTTTTGGAAGTCATCCTACTTTATATTTTATGCCGATTGATGAGGAAATATTACTTTTAGTCGATCGAAAATATGACCTTGAAATTGCCGTTAAGCATACGAGTCTCCAAACGAATTATGGGTATTTTTCCACGGAATCTGACGAATCGTTAGCGGATTTTTTAAAGCGAGTGAAGTTCCCATCACATGCCTTGATAGTGAAAACATCTGACTTTATAGTGAAGGGAATTCAAACTAGGGAGCATCTGGATCGTGCCATAAACGAATGCCTTTCTTTGCATGGACAGTATCAAGTAATAACTGATATGCGTGCCATGCACAATCCATCGCGAATGACAGTTATTCAGGAGGCTGCCGATAAGTTAATCCAAAAGATGCAAAGCCAATGCCCCGCTTGTAGCAGACCGGGTTTTGGGATAATGGATGCGCTAACGGGTTTGCTCTGCTCAACCTGTTCAATGCCTACGCGTTCTGTCAAAGCAGTCATCTATTCCTGTGAAGGCTGTCATTACACAGAGAAAGTAGATTTCCCAGAAGGGAAAATGAAAGAGGATCCGATGTTTTGTGATTTTTGTAACCCCTAAGTAAAAGATGATTACGACGAATGTAGATTCAATAAAACAACAATTAGAACAAGGCGAAGTCGTCGGAATTCCGACTGAAACCGTCTATGGTTTAGCCGCGAATATTTTTGATGCACAGGCTATTTCGAAGATATTTTCTACCAAGCAAAGGCCTCAAACGAACCCGCTCATTGTTCATGTGCATTCCATAGAAAAAGCAAAAGAAGTAGCTGCGCATTTTCCGCCCAAAGCGGAGCAATTGGCAGCGCATTTTTGGCCTGGACCCTTGACCTTAATTTTACCTAAAAGCCCACTCATTTCAGATAGCATTACCGCGAATCAATCCACGGTGGCTATCAGAATACCTAACCACCCTGTAACCCTACACTTATTACAAACCTTAGACTTTCCCATCGCGGCTCCTAGTGCAAATCCGTATAACCGAATTAGCCCTACGCGTTCCGCTCACGTGGAAGAATATTTCCCTGAAATTGCCATTTTAGAGGGGGGACATTGCGAGGCGGGAGTAGAATCCACCATACTTTCTTTTGAAGGGGATGAGGTGGTTTTATTGCGACACGGAGCTATTTCAATCGAAGCGATTGAGCAAAAAGTAGGTCGTATTTTAGACCGCACTTCAGGCAGAGATCACCAAGCCCCGGGTAGATCAAAAAAGCATTATTCCCCTTTGTGCGAATTAATAATCAGCTATGAACCGCTCTTTATGTTGAGTGCGGTGCAGCAAAGGAAGGTCGGAATTTTATGGTTTAAAGAGGTGAAAATTGCCAGCCCTAAAGTGTTCAAAAACGTCGTTTTGTCCCCCTCAGGAACCTATGAGGAAGCGGCGGCAAACATGTACGATGCCTTACACAATTTGGAAAAAGAAGGCGTGGATTTAATTATTGTAGAGCGTCTGCCAAACGAAGGTTTGGGAAGAACGGTTAATGATCGATTTGAAAGAGCTTCAGCTAAATGAAAAAGACACTTCTCGTTAATGCTAAAATTGTCAATGAGGGGACATCGTTCGCCTCAGATGTTTTGATTCACCAGGGCAGAATAGAAAAATTGGACCCACACATTACTTCGTCGAACGCAGACATTATCGACCTAAATGGGAATTACCTGATCCCTGGAATGATCGATGATCAGGTACACTTCAGGGATCCGGGATTGACCTATAAAGGAGATATTTCTTCTGAATCTAAAGCGGCCATCGCGGGCGGTGTGACCTCTTTTATGGACATGCCGAATACCGTTCCCAACACCTTAAACAGAGAATTATTAGAACAGAAATACCAATCCGCCGCGTCGCATTCAAGTGCAAACTACTCCTTTTTCATGGGAGTTACCGCCGCTAATTTAGAGGAGGCATTACGGGTAGATAACGAAACGGTTTGCGGAATCACGGATGATGGATTGTACTTTAATGAGCAGGAAATTTTAGCGAATAACCCCGAATATTTGGAAAAATTATTCTCTCGTGTGGAGACCTTGGTGGCTTTACACAGCGAGGATGAATCTATTATTCACCGAAATTATGCGCATTATTTTCATAAAACAGACGGTAACATTCCGTTGTCTTATCATGCCAAAATTAGAAACGCAGAAGCCTGCATAACCGCCACCAAACGGGTGCTAGCGATTCAATCTAAGTACCAAAACCGGCTACATTTTTTTCACATTTCAACCGGAGCAGAAGCGCAGTTATTTTCTGCCTCCCCAGCTATCCGAGAAAAGCGCGTGACAGCAGAAGCGTGTATCCATCACCTCTGGTTTAATGAGTCAGATTATGAGAAGCGAGGAGGATACATCAAATGGAATCCGTCTATAAAATCCGAGGAAGATAGACGCCAGTTAATCGAAGCATTAAAAGAAGGCCGACTCGATATTATTGCCTCAGACCACGCTCCACACAGCAAAGAAGAGAAAATGGGGACTTATGATGAAGTAAAATCAGGTGCCCCTATCGTGCAACATACTTTGCCACTTCTATTTAAATTAGCCTCTCGCGGAGAATTATCCGTGGAACAAATCGTCGAGAAAACCAGTCATCACGTGGCCGAGATTTACCGCCTAAAAGAAAGGGGATATATCAGGGAAGGATACTTTGCGGACCTCGTGGAAATAGCCCCACATTCGCCTTTTGAGGTAATGGAAAACTCCCTGTTATACAAGTGTGGATGGGCCCCAGTCGTGGGGGAAAAACTTAGTGCAAAAGTGAAGCGCACGTTTGTGAACGGGAATCTACTTTACCAGGATGGGGAATTTGTTTCAGATGAGAAGGGAGCACGATTACTTTTCGAGAAGATTCGGTAAACTAAGTTTCATCAAAATATCCGTCTGCGCATCATCGCCTAGTTGGAAAATGTGCTGATCAAATTTCACGAAACCCTGCTTCTCATAGAAGCGAATCGCACGTGGATTATGTTCCCAAACGCCTAGCCAGATATAGGCGGCTTTTCGTTCGTGCGCAATGGACAATGCTTTTTGATATAGCGCCAAGCCCACCTCTTTTCCTTGGAATTCCTTCAGCAAATAGATTCGCTCAATTTCTAGTGCATCTGGATCCTGTTGTTCGCTTTGTGCATTACCCATGTTCACTTTCAAATACCCCAGTACTCTACCGTCCATTTCCGCGAAGTAAAACTGGGAATTCTTATTTGCTAGTTCTTTTGTTAGTTTTTCATGTGAAAAACCCTCTGCAAGGTAACGCGCTAAATTCTCCTCTGAATTCCCCTCTGCGAAAGTTTCCACAAAGGTTTTCCTGCCTATCGTTTGCAAAGCAGGTAAGTCATGGACTGAAATTTGTCGGATATGGATCATTGTTTTCAAAGATAGCAGACTTGCCGCTTAAATAATAACGCGTCATTTTAAAATATGAAATACCGAAATTTATCCCATGAATCAATCCCGCAAAACCTCCTTAGCAGCTGGTATTCTTTACCTGCTCACTTTCATTTCGATCCCGACCTTGTCGCTTTATCACGAAATTCATCAACCTAATTTTATTCAAAGTACAGCCCCCTCTTCCGACGTGGTCATCGGCGGGATGTTGGAATTGCTGATGGCTTTGTTCTGCATCGGAACAGCGTTTATTTTGTACCCAGTTTTGAAGAAACAAAACGAAACAATGGCTTTGGGTTTTGTGGCTGCTCGTGTATTAGAGGCGGCATTGATTTTTGCAGGTGTTGCAGCTCTATTAACCGTCTTGCAACTGCGCACCTTAGAGACGGAGGCTACGGTGATGAGTCGTGGTCTGGTGATGCTCTATGATCGTTTGTTTTTGATAAGCCAAAGTTTCATCCCTGCCATCAATGGCCTTCTTTTAGGTACACTTTTATACCAAAGTCGTTTAGTTCCCCGCCTTTTACCTATCATCGGAATCATCGGGGCGTTTACTTTGACTGCCGGAGATGTAGCCGTTCTTTTCGGTGTAATAGATCAGCATGCGCCGCTTGCAGGTGTCTCTGCGATCCCCATTGCCTTGTGGGAATTTTCGCTGGGAGTTTATTTGACAGTGAAAGGGTTTAAAGAAAATGCTGTTATTTTAGCTGAATGAAAATTCCCATTTACCAAGTCGACGCCTTCAGCCATCAATTATTCAAAGGCAACCCCGCCGCCGTTTGTCCATTAACCGAATGGTTGCCAGATGAACTGATGCAAAACATCGCTCAGGAAAATAATTTGGCTGAAACTGCCTTCATCGTTCCCGCTAATGAGGGCTACGAAATTCGCTGGTTTACCCCTACCGTGGAAGTCGATTTGTGTGGACACGCGACCTTAGCAAGTGCACATGTGGTGTTTCACGAACTCGGTTACTCGGGAGATTTCGTCCATTTTCATTCACCTAGAAGTGGCCTCTTAACGGTGACAAAAAGAGGGGACGGTTTCGGGCTCGATTTCCCTTGTGATACGATCTCGCAAATCGATGTTGATCCCATTCATAGTATTGGAGTTTCCAAAGCCCCTAAAGCCGTTTACAAAGGCAAAACGGATTACCTGTTTGTCTATGATTCGGAGGCAGATATTCGCGCGCTTCAACCCGATTTCGAAGCCTTGAAAATTCATCCCGTGCGTGGGATCATTGTGACGGCTCCGGGTGAAAAGGTGGATTTTGTTTCTCGATTTTTTGGTCCAGCTTGTGGGGTAAATGAGGATCCGGTAACGGGTTCTGCCCATACGACTTTGACGCCCTATTGGTCTTCGGTATTAGGAAAAACCACTTTGTCCGCTCTTCAATTATCTCAACGATCCGGCTCATTGACCTGTACCTTGAATGGCGATCGCGTGGAAATAGCCGGAGAAAGTGTGTTATATTTGCGGGGCGAGATTAATGTGTGAAGATGAAAAATAGTAAACCTGCTAAATCGGGCGGAATGCTGGGCAAACGAACCGTGAATGAGCTTCGAAAAAATGATAAAATTATTCCCAAAAGTCCGTTCAAAAGTAATTTGGTAAAAACCGTCAATAAACGCGTAAACAATCCCTATAAATTATAACGAAATGAAAAAACTATTTACCTTCTTCGCCATGCTAGCGATGGCCACTAGCTTAACAGCACAAACTCCTAAAGAGAATATTTTAAAAGACTGGGAGCGCGCTCGTGCTTACACGAAGGAATATTTAGATGCGATGCCTGAATCAGGATATGCGTTAAAACCGACGAAAGAAATGCGTTCGTTTGCAGGCCAAATGCTTCACATCGCTGACGCTAATTATGGTATCGTAGGAACCGCTACGGAAGTTGCGCCTACGGTAAAAGATTTGGAAAAATCGAACGATGTTGTGAAAGTGAGCGTAACGGAGAAAGTATTAGCGTCGTATGATTTTGCGATTAATGCGATTAAAAATTACCCGGATGCGAAATGGGCAGAGATGATAAAATTATTCAATCGCTTCGACGTAACGCGTGGCCAAGTGATTGATAAGGCATTCGAGCACCAAACACACCACCGCGGTCAAACTACGGTTTACATTCGTATGGCAGGCGCGACTCCTCCAGCAGAGAAGTTGTTCTAGTCGAAACATTTTTAGATGAAAAGGGTTTGTCTTCATAGG
>JBMSJH010000021.1:0-15103 GCA_049418705.1 Aquirufa sp. | reverse complement strand
CGAATTTCGAACGGTGTTTTAGGCACACGACCAAACATCGTCTTCAAAGAAGGCTCCATCTTTTTGTGAATCGCGTGGAAAGCAGCTAGCACTTCCGCTGGCGTTTTATAAGGATAGAATTTAGGATCTGTCTTCATGTGTGTGAAGAATTCCGCTAAAGTCCCTTTGAAACCTACGGCATTTTTCGTCTTCTCCATTTCCGTACGAATACGCTTTACTTCGCTCAAACCCGTTTGGTAAATTTCATCAGCCGGCTTGTCCGTCGTCGTTAACACCCGGATCAAATATTGGTAATAAGCGGCACCGTTTTTCAACGCACCAATTCCTGTGCTAGTACGTGCTTTAGGCAAGTATTCGTTCTGTAAAAAGTCAGCCACGCGAGCATAAGCAGGAATTACTTCGTTTTGAATAGCCGCCGTATATTCGGCTGTAAAACGCTTCTTGTCTGCCTCAGAGAAGGAAGCTGGAAACTGCTTCAAAGGACCGTAGAAAGTAGATTCTTTCACGTCTTTTACCGCAAAAGAGGTGAATTGAGGGATCATTTTAAGGACCAAAGCACGTGGTAACACATAATCCTGTGCCATACCTTTACGGAAGTAAACAATCGACGAGTCTAAATAGGCCACGCCTTTCTTCATTCGCTTCGCCCAATTTTCGTAGTCTTTTACCGTCTTGAAGGGTTGAATAACCTGACCAGAACCTAACTGTGCGAAGGTTAAATGAAAGCCATAAAACTGGTTCATTGGCGTTAAATTATCGGGATAAGTCAAGCCCTCTAATCCTAATTTGATATCACGCGTAAGTAAATCATAGGTGATTTGATCGTTCGCGTTTAAATCAGCTCTATTTAGTGAGCCTAATGACGCTTGGTATTTTTCTAAAACCGATTTGACTAAAGCGCGGTGGCTGTCCGTAAAATCGATGTTTAATTGATCATTATAGCGATTATCGCCGTTTGCTGTGGCGGAGCCAGGATTCAGTTTTAATTGCTCTTCGTAGTATTCGTCTACAATTTTTGCAAGTTCTGAAGAAGGTTGATCGTTCTTTTTGCAAGCAAAAAAGGTCAACGCTAGGCTTAAATAGAGGAGTTTTTTCATCGTTTATTTGCTGATTTTAGGGGCAATTTACGTAAATTGGTCATTGCATTTATACCTAAGTAGAAATTTATACTTCAAACAATTGATTATGTCAGGATTGGGAGCTGAGCGCGCACGATTACAATTACGGAACGATAATAAAGGTTGGAAAAAATGGGGGCCCTATTTGACGGAACGTCAGTGGGGAACCGTGAGAGAGGATTATTCCGCACATGGAAACGCTTGGGGTACGATTACACACGATATGGCTCGTTCGAAGGCCTATCGCTGGGGCGAAGAGGGAATCGCGGGTATTTCAGATAATAAACAACACGTTTGCTTTGCTTTTGCTTTTTGGAATCACCGGGATCATATCTTAAAAGAGCGGTTTTTTGGTTTAACAGGTGCAGAATCGAATCACGGGGAGGATGTAAAGGAATTGTATTATTACCAAGATTCGACGCCGACGCATTCCTACCAAAAGATGCTTTACAAGTATCCGCAGCAAACTTTCCCCTATCAAAAACTGATTGATGAGTCGAAAAAGCGGAATCGCCAAGAGCCGGAATATGAGCTTTTAGATACTGGGGTTTTTGACAATAATGAATACTTCGATATTTCGATCGAATACGCGAAAGCGGATGAACAAGATATTTTAATTAAAGTGACCGTGGAGAATCGCTCGAAAGTGGCGGCTCCTATCACGGTTTTGCCTACGATTTGGTATAGAAATACCTGGTGCTGGGGTTACGAAAAGTATAATTACAAACCACTTTTGACAGGTGTAGGAAATTCCTTCATCGAGGTGGACCACCGCGTGGTGGGTCGCTTTAAGTTATATGCGGAAGATGCGGATGAGTTCCTTTTCTGCGACAATGAGACCAATTTTCAGCGCTTACACAACTCAGATAACTTGTCGCATTTCACGAAAGACGGCATTAATGAGTACATCGTTAATAAAAACAAGCACGCGGTAAATCCGAACCACATTGGGACGAAGGCTTCCGTAAAATATACTGACAAAATCCCGGCGGGAGAGAAGAAAGTCTATCGTTTGCGTTTGAGTAATGTGACTCAGCGTGAACCATTCGCTGATTTTGACCAAATTTTCGAAGACCGCATCATCGACGCTGATCAATTCTATGCGGAATTGCAGAAGGGAATTGAAGACGATAATTTGCGTTCCCTACAACGTCAGGCTTATGCCGGGATGCTGTGGACGAAGCAATGGTATTATTATAATGTATTCGAATGGATTAAGGGTGATCCGTCCATGCCGAAGCCGGATGCTAGCCGTAAAAATGGCCGAAATAGCACCTGGAGGCATATGTATGCAGCGAATATCTTGTCGATGCCGGATAAGTGGGAATACCCGTGGTTTGCGGCTTGGGACTTAGCGTTTCATACCCTACCTTTGGCTCGTTTAGATCCTGATTTTGCCAAAAGACAGCTTGCCGTTATCCTCCGCGAATATTACATGCACCCGAACGGCCAAATTCCGGCCTATGAGTGGTCTTTCTCCGACGTAAATCCGCCGGTGCACGCTTGGGCAACCTGGAAAGTCTACGAGATTGATAAAGAAATGAATGGCGGAAAAGGGGACGTGGTCTTCTTGGAACGTATTTTCCATAAGTTATTATTGAACTTCACCTGGTGGGTAAACCTAAAGGACGAGGGTGGAAACAATATTTTTGGTGGTGGATTCTTAGGAATGGATAACATCGGTGTATTCGATCGCTCCGCTGAATTACCTACCGGAGGTCATTTAGAGCAAGCCGATGGAACAGGTTGGATGGCCATGTACAGCTTAAATATGCTGCGTATTGCCTGCGAAATCGCCATTGAAAATCCCGTTTACCAAGACATGGCCTCGAAATTTTTCGAGCACTTCTTGCACATCGCCGGTGCGATGCAGGCCATCGGTGGCGATAAATTGAATCTGTGGGATGAGGACGATCAATTCTATTATGATATGTTGCATAAAGAAGATGGATCAGCCGAATTACTGAAAGTGCGTTCGATGGTAGGTTTGATTCCTTTATTTGCGGTGGAGACCTTGACCTCTGAAATGCTCGAAAAATTACCCGCTTTCAAGCGCCGAGTAGAATGGGTATTAGCTAACCGTCCAGACTTAGCAAATTTGATTTCACGGTGGTACGAACCTGGAAAAGGAGAGTCACGTTTGCTTTCGATCTTGCGTGGCCATCGAATGAAGATGATTATGAAGCGGATGTTCGACGAAACCGAATTCTTATCTGATTTTGGCATTCGTACGTTATCAAAATACCACAAGGAAAACCCGTATAAATTCACCTACGAAGGTGGTACTTTACAAGTAGATTATACACCGGCAGAGTCTACGGGCGATATGTTTGGGGGGAATTCGAACTGGCGTGGGCCTATTTGGTTTCCGATGAACTACTTGATTTTAGACTCCTTATCGAAATTCTCTGACTATTATGGCTCAGATTATGAGGTAGAATTCCCCACGAATTCAGGTGAAATGATGAATATTAAAGACGCCGCACGCGGCGTTTCTGAGCGCTTATTAGCCATTTTCTTACCTGGGAAAGACGGGAGAATTCCGATGTACGGTGACTACAAGAAGTTCCAAGACCCGCATTTTAAAGATTCACACCTCTTCTTCGAATACTTCGATGGAGATACCGGAAAAGGATTAGGCGCAAACCACCAAACCGGTTGGACGGGCTTAATCTCCGAAATAATCAGACAATTACATGGCAAAAACTAGTCCAGAAGAGAATTTTGCGGCCCTAGGCTTAACCCTTCCTCCAGCACCTAAACCGCTCGGAGTTTACAAGCCGGGTTTACAAGTAGATCATTTCTACTATGTGTCTGGTCACGGAACGGTGCAGACGGATGGGTCTTTGATCATCGGCCGCATCGGGGTTGATCTAGATATTGAGGAAGGTAAATTAGCGGCGCGTCAGGTGGGCTTAGCGATTTTGGCGACCTTAAAAGCCCAATTAGGCTCCTTGAATCGCATTAAACGCGTTATCAAAGTTTTAGGGATGGTGAATGCTACAGACGATTTCTTGCGTCATCCCTACGTCATCAATGGATGCAGTGAATTGTTCGCCCAGGTTTGGGGAGAAGAAAATGGCATCGGTGTACGTTCCGCAGTGGGAATGGGTTCTTTGCCAGACAATATTCCGGTTGAAATCGAGGCTGTTTTCGAGCTAAACGATTAAGCAGAAACTTCTAACATCGCTTTCAAGGCCTTGTAGGCAGGAACGCGTGTTTCCTCTGCTAAATTGATCTCCGGCAATTCGTAATACAAAGCGTTATACAATTTCTCTAGCGTATTCATCTTCATATACGGGCACTCACTACAAGCGCAGGTATTTTGCTCATTCGCAGGAGCAGGAATCAGATGCTTGTGCGGAACCGATTGCTTCATCTTGTGCAAGATGCCAGCCTCCGTCGCCACGATGAAAGTTGAGTTAGGTGATGTTTCCACGAATTTCAAAAGTGCCGTCGTAGATCCTACATAATCTGCTTCCTTCAATATAACCTCCTTGCATTCTGGATGCGCAATCAAAAGGGCATCCGGATATTCTTGCTTCAATACCGCTAATTTCTCTAATGAAATATCGATATGCACCATGCAAGCGCCTTCCCAAAGAATCAGCTCACGTCCTGTCTTATGCGCCACATAGCGACCTAAATTCGCATCCGGAGCGAAGATAATTTCGCGATCTGCTGGGATTGACTCCACGATTTGTACCGCATTCGACGAGGTACAAATAATGTCCGTCATTGCCTTGATATCAGCTGAACAGTTGATGTAGGAAACCACTATTGCATTAGGATGCTTCGCTTTTAATGCAGCGAATTCTGCAACAGGAACCGAATCCGCCAAAGAGCAACCCGCATTGAAATCAGGAACCACGACTTTCTTTGTTGGATTCAAGATTTTAGCCGTTTCACCCATGAAGTGAACGCCACAAAAGACGATTAAATCTGCCTCCGTTTTTTCTGCCGCTTGAGATAAACCCAAACTATCTCCCACATAATCAGCTAGTTCTTGGATTTCTCCATCCACGTAGTAATGGGCTAAAATTACCGCGTTTTTCTCCTTCTTTAAGCGTTGGATTTCGGTAATTAATTCCACTCCTTTCGGTGTAGAACGGGCAATGTAGCCCACAGAGGTTGCTTCGTCTATTAAATTCATTTCGCTTTTAGGCTTAAATCTAAACTCTTCACTTGGTGAGTTAATGCCCCCACCGATATGTAATCAACTCCCGTTTCGCCATAGGCACGGAGTGTTTTTTCAGTTATTCCACCAGACGCCTCAGTAATAAAGCGTCCGTTAATTTTGCGAATCGCATCGCGGAGCTTATCGGGCGTAAAATTGTCTAGCATAATACGTTGAACGCCACCGATGGCTAAAACTTCGTCTAGCTCAGTTTCGTTTCTCACTTCGATTTCAATCGCTAATGGACTTGCTAAGGTTTGGTTATAGGCAAAGGATTTTTCCAAAGCCTGCTTAATCCCTCCCGCAAAATCCACATGATTATCCTTAATTAGGATCATGTCAAATAAACCGTAGCGGTGATTCACCGCGCCGCCTATTTTACAGGCCCACTTTTCCGCTAAACGGAAGTTAGGCGTAGTTTTTCTCGTATCTAATAGCTTCGCTCGAGTGCCTTCTAGGATGTTGACCAAAGACCGCGTATAGGTTGCAATCCCCGACATACGTTGCATACAATTCAACACTAAACGCTCTGCTTTCAGGATGGATTGCGAAGATCCGCTCACCTCTAAAACGACTTGGCCTGGTTCGATCCAAGTCCCATCTGGAATGAAAACCTGTACTTGAAGGGCTGAATCTACTTCTTTGAAAATAGCCAGAGCTAATTCCACGCCTGCCAACACTCCTCTATCTTTTACCTTTAGTTCTGCCGTACCTGTTGCAGTAGCCGGAACGGTAGAAAGGGAGGTATGATCTCCATCACCCACATCTTCCTGAAGGGCAGATTGGATGAAAGCTTGAACATATGATGGTTCCTTGTAGTCGAACATAGGGGTGTTTTATCGCCCCAAAATTACGAAAATTACCCGGAGAATTGATTTCTAAGAAAAATATCCTATTTTTGCTACTCTCAATGCAAAAGAAGGTCAAAATATCCCATCTTATTCTGTTTATCCCCGTGCTTTTTTGGCTCGTGGCTAAACCTATCTCGCTGTTCGCAGTAGAGAAAGGAGCAGTGAAGACGGAAAAGACTTCGAAGCAAACGATTGTAAAGGCGGAGCAACACGTTTATCAAGTTGCTACGAACTTACAACTCGATTTTCCACAAGATTGGAACTTCACAAGCCCTACGGAATTCTTCGTAGCGCACTCGATGCAAGCCATTAAATTGCCTACATTCACTCATCGTACGCAATTCTTACGAATTTTATTTACCCAGTTTATCGCCACTCTGGCGCCGTGAGAAAACAGTAACCAGTAGTCAGTGGACAGTAGTCAGTAATCAGTGAACAGTGGTCAGTATTAAGCAAACATTTACCATTCACCATTCACCATCTACCATTCTTCCACCATTTATCACTTACCATTTATTTCACCATTTACCATTTAATTTAAAGTTATGCGTTACAAAAGTGCCATTATTTGGCTGTCTACGATTATTTCAGCCTTATGTATATTCTTCCTATCGTTTACGTGGAAGTCTAATCAATTAAAAGAACAAGCGATCAAGTATGCCACTACGGCAGATGGCAAAATAGATGCAGCGAAGCGTTTGCATTTCATTGATTCCCTTTGGAAACAACCGGTATATATTGGATATACCTTACAAGAAGTGACTCAGTATGCATTGCAAAAAGGTCTTGACTTAGAAGGTGGTTTGCACGCGGTATTAGAGGTTTCTCCAGCAGAAATCTTACGTGCTTTATCTGGAAAGTCTAACGATCCAGCATTTGAGAAAGCATTAGCAGCGGCAGGTGCGGCACAAGCAACTTCGACACAATCGTTTAACGAATTGTTCTATGAAGAATTTGCGAAGGCGGCTCCTAACCAAACTTTGGCATCCGTATTCGCTAATTCAGTGAACCGCGGAAAAATCTCGTCTACTTCATCTGATTCACAAGTGAAGAAGGTGATCGATGCGGAGATCGACGGTGCGGTAGATCGCGTTTATAAGATCATCCAAGCACGTATCGATAAATTCGGTGTGGCTAACCCGAACATTCAACGTCTTCCAGGTACGAACCGTATCCAGGTTGAATTACCAGGTGTGGAGAACCCAGAGCGTGCACGTAAATTATTATCAGGTGCTGCGAAATTAGAGTTCGTTGAGTGCTATGAATTGAATGAATATGGCGGAGGCTTAAATGCGTTAGGTGCTTTATTAGATAGAGAAGCAAAAGCGCCAGTAGCGGCTGCACCAGCAGCGGCAACAGCGGCGAAGGATACGGCTGCAAATGCTTTGGCAAACAAATTAGCTGCAGCTCCAGCTACGAAAGATTCAGGAAAAGCGAAAGCAGATACGTCTGCAGGTTCTGCTTTAACGAAGTTATTCTTGCCTTTAGGAAATAACATCGGTGTATACGTAAAAGATACGGCTCGTGTGAACGCTTTGTTTGCTCGTGCAGATGTAAAAGCGATGTTCCCTGCGAACTTAACGTTTGCTTGGGCAGCGAAAGGAATTCCAGCTAAAAATGGCGACGAGATTCTTTCTTTAGAAGCATTGAAAAAAGGCGAAGGCCAATCAGCTCCATTAGAGGGTGATGTGATTACAGATGCGGCGCAAGATTTCGATCAAGCAGGTCGTCCAGAGGTAACGATGGCGATGAACGGAACAGGTGCTCGTCTTTGGAAAAACTTAACAGGTGCTAACATCGGACGTCGTATCGCGATCGTTTTAGATGGTTATGTGTACTCAGCTCCAGTAATCAATGGTGAGATTCCGGGTGGTCGTTCTTCGATCTCAGGTAGTTTCTCAGTAGAGGAGGCGAAAGACTTAGCAAACGTATTGAAAGCAGGTAAATTACCAGCTCCTACACGTATCGTGGAAGATGCATTCGTAGGTCCATCTTTAGGTGCGGAGTCTATCAATCAAGGTTATATGTCTATGGCTTTAGGGCTATTGTTAGTGATTGTCTTTATGGTGGGTTATTATGGTACTCCAGGTTGGATGGCGAACTTAGCCTTGTTCTTTAACGTCTTCTTTATCGCCGGTGTTTTAGTTCAAATTCAAGCGGCATTAACCCTTCCAGGTATCGCAGGTATCGTGTTAACACTAGGTATGGCAGTCGATGCGAACGTATTGATTAACGAGCGTATCCGCGAGGAATTACGCAAAGGGAAGGGATTACTAGATGCAATTAACCAAGGTTACGAGAAGGCCTTGAGTGCGATTTTGGATGGTAACATCACAACCGTATTGATCGGTGTGATCTTAATTATCTTCGGTTCTGGTTCTGTGAAAGGTTTCGGTGTGACGCTTTGTATCGGTTTAGTTACATCGGTATTTACAGCGGTGTACATCTCTCATATCTTAGTGGATTGGATGGCAAAACGTGCTATTAAGGCAGGTAAAGAGAAAGAGATGACATTCGAGACATTCATTTCTCGTGATCTTTTCAAAGGAATGAACTTCGACTTTATCGGAAAGCGTAAGTATTCGTACTGGTTCTCTTGGGCTTTAATCGCTGCGGGTGGTATCGTTTTATTCCTGCAAGGAGGATTTAACCTAGGTGTGGATTTCAAAGGTGGACGTTCGTACGTGGTTGAATTCAATCAAGCGGTTCCGACAGATAAAGTGAAAGAAGCCTTAGCGGATGATTTCGGTGGAAAAGGCGTAGAGGTGAAAACTTTCAATGGTCCTACGAAATTAAAAGTGACTACGTCTTACTTAGTAGAAGATGAATCAATCACGGCTAATAATACGGTTCGTACGGCATTAGAAACTGGATTGAAGCAATTCTCTGCACAAGGTCCTAAAGTGGTTTCTGAGTCCAAAGTAGGAGCAACAGTAGCCGATGATATTTTGACACAATCATTCGTGTCGATCTTCTATGCTTTAATCGCGATCTTTATCTACATCTTGATTCGTTTCCGTAAATGGCAATATTCATTAGGTGGTATTGTTGCCTTAGTTCACGATACTTTAGTGGTATTAGGAATGGTAGGTATCGTTCGTTTATTCGGTTTCGAATTAGAAGTGGATCAAGTATTCATTGCAGCGGTATTAACGGTGATTGGTTATTCAATTAACGATACCGTGGTAGTATTTGACCGTATCCGCGAGGAGATTGGTTTGGATGCTGATTTAGGAAATAAGGCCTTGATGATTAAGACGATCAATGAGTCGATTAATCACACGATGTCACGTACGGTAATGACAGCGACAACGGTATTCTTAGTGGTAACGGTGTTATTGTTCTTCGGTGGTGACGTGTTAAGAGGTTTCTCTTTCGCGATGTTTATCGGGGTTGTTTTCGGAGCGTACTCGTCTATTTTCGTGGCGGCGCCTATCGTGATCGACTTTGGAACTTCGAAGAAAGAAAAGAAATAATTGTTTTGCCGGCTGATCGTTTGATTGGCCGGTTTTTTTATATTTCATCCAATTAAATTAAGACTATGAACAACAGTATTTGGAGAAAGAAACCAATGCACATGTTTGAGCAAGACATGCAAAAAAGCGAGCTCAAGCGTGTATTAGGTAAATGGAGTTTAACTGCTATCGGTATCGGTGCGATTATCGGTGGAGGAGTTTTCGTATTAACAGGTACAGCAGCGCATTACCACGCGGGACCAGCTTTGGCTATTTCGTTCGTGATTGCGGGTATTGGCTGTATTTTTGCGGCACTTTGTTATGCAGAGTTTGCAGCAATGTTACCAGTAGAAGGTAGTGCCTATGCCTATGCTTACGGTACAGTAGGAGAGTTATTTGCGTGGATTATCGGTTGGGGATTAATCCTCGAATATGCGATGGGTGCAATGACAGTCGCCGTGAGTTGGTCGGGTTATTTTAACAAGCTCCTCCATCTCTTCGGGATACATTTACCAGCGAATTTAACGAATGACCCAGTTTCCTTCGGCGGAGCTGCGGTAAACTTGCCAGCCTTAGTGATCGTATGGTTTGTGACTTGGATTCTGGTTAAAGGGATCAAAGAAGCAGCTACCGCGAATAATTTGATCGTAGTCTTGAAAGAAGCTGTGATCTTATTCGTGATCATAATGGGTGCGTTCTACATCGATGTAGCGAACTGGACTCCCTTCATTCCAGAAGAGACTTTAGTGAAACACGAAAGTGGTGAAATGCTTCCAGCGTACGGTTGGGGTGGTATCATCTCGGGTGCATCGGCGATTTTCTTTGCTTATATCGGTTTTGATGCCGTTTCTACGCAAGCGGGAGAGGCAATCAATCCGAAGAAAGATATGCCTTTCGCGATCATCGCGTCTCTATTGATCTGTACGGTATTGTATATCGCGGTTTCTTTAGTGTTAACGGGTATGATTAATTACAAAGACATTACAGGTGATGCGTTAAAAGCGCCAGTAGCTTTTGCATTTGATGTAGCAGGTCAGCCTTGGGCGGTATTTGTGATCACAGCAGCTGCGACAGCAGGTTTATTATCTGTGATGTTAGTAATGATGTTAGGTCAAACACGTGTGTTCTTAGGTATGGCGAAAGATGGTTTATTGCCAAAATTCTTCGCAGAAGTTCACCCTACGTTCAAAACGCCTTACAAGTCAACGATTTTAGTAGGTGCCGTGGTTTCATTAGTAGCCGGTTTTACACCGATTTCTTTATTAGGTGATATGACTAGCTTCGGTACCTTGTTCGCCTTTACGATGGTATGTTTAGCGGTATGGATTCTTCGTTTCAGAGATCCAAACCGTGATCGTCCATTCAAGGTGTCTGGTTTGAACATTATTGCTCCACTGGGTATTATTGTGAACACATTCTTAATCTTGAACTTAGGCCGCACAGCGCAATTATTTGCGTTAGCATGGTTATTATTCGGATTAGTGGTTTACTTCTTATACGGTAGACCAAAGTCTCACTTGAATACGAGAGAGTAATTCTCATTATTGAAATTAGGAGAGCCGGGGCGACAGCCCCGGCTCTTTTTTTTGCCTTTTAATTCCCCCATTTTTGGCGTAATTTTGCACCTTGATTTTTAATGAAGAACGAATGAGTCAGATTATAACTGAAATTGCGAAACGCAGAACCTTTGGGATTATTTCTCACCCCGATGCTGGTAAAACGACATTGACGGAGAAATTGCTACTCTTTGGGGGGGCGATCCAAACAGCCGGCGCGGTGAAGTCGAACAAGATTAAGAAAGGCGCGACGTCTGACTTTATGGAGATCGAACGTCAACGTGGTATCTCGGTGGCGACTTCCGTCATGACCTTCGAATACAATAAATTAAAAATCAACATTCTGGATACTCCGGGTCACAAGGACTTCGCAGAAGACACTTATCGTACGCTTACTGCCGTGGATTCCGTGATTCTAGTGATCGACTGCGTGAAGGGTGTGGAAGAGCAGACAGAGCGTTTAATGGAGGTTTGCCGCATGCGCAAGACCCCCGTGATCATCTTTATCAACAAGATGGACCGCGAAGGTCAAAACCCCTTCGACCTTTTGGACGAATTAGAACAAAAATTAGGTATCTCCGTGCGTCCTTTGACGTGGCCGATTAATATGGGTCAAAACTTCAAAGGCGTCTACAACCTCATGGAAAAATCGCTGAATTTATTCTCAGCAAATAAAACCAAAATCGAAAAAGAAGTAGTCGCTGTCGACATCGATTCCAAGGACTTAGACGCACGTGTAGGAGACCGCGACGCGAACCAATTACGCGAAGACGTAGAATTAATCGACGGCGTTTACGAACCATTCAACCGCAACGACTATTTATCTGGGGATATCGCTCCTGTATTTTTTGGCTCAGCTGTAAACAACTTCGGGGTACAAGAATTACTCGATACCTTCACCCAAATCGCTCCTTCCACACAAGCCCGTGGCACGGATATCCGTACCGTGGAACCAGAAGAGAAGAAATTCACGGGATTCATCTTCAAAATCCACGCCAACTTAGACCCTAAACACCGCGACAGAATAGCCTTCTTACGCATCTGTTCTGGTGTCTTTAGACGCAATACTTTCTACCAGCATATCCGTTTAAAGAAGAACGTCCGCTTTGCAAACCCCTATAACTTCATGGCCCAAGACAAAGAGGTCATCGAAGAGGGCTTCCCAGGTGACGTAGTAGGTCTTTACGATACAGGTAACTTCAAAATCGGGGATACCCTCACCGAAGGCGAAGTATTAAACTACCAAGGTATTCCATCCTTCTCTCCAGAAATTTTCAAGGAGTTAATCAACCTTGATCCAATGAAAGCAAAACAGCTCGAAAAAGGCATCGACCAATTAACCGACGAAGGAGTAGCCCAATTATTTACCCAACCCCAACTAGGCAATCGCAAGATCGTAGGAACCGTAGGGGATCTTCAATACGAAGTAATCCAATACCGCCTTGAACATGAATACGGCGCGAAGTGTCGCTTCGACGGTATGTCAGTCACAAAAGCATGCTGGATCACTTCCGAAGACCCGAAGAAACTGCAAGAATTCGTTCGCCTAAAGGGCCAAAACATCGCTCAAGACAAAGACGGCAACTACGTCTTCTTAGCTGAATCAGACTGGATTCTCCGCATGAATCAGACGAACAATCCGGAGATTGAATTCCACTTTACGAGTGAGTTTAAGTTAGCATAGAAAATAGAAAGCATAGAGCATAAAGCACAAAGTATAAAGTAGGAATCTCCTGCGGAGATGACCGTATGAAATATTTCTGAATGCATAAAAAATGGGGCCTAAGCCCCTTTTTTTATACCACCTTTATTCTTTGTGCTCTATTCTTTAAACAAGACCTAAATCCTCCTGAATCACCCCCACCTTCTTCTGCAATTCCGCATAGACCGTAAAGAAGTCTGCTGCGGAAGCTAAAGGAGCGTTCACGGAAACGTAGAACTTGATTTTAGGTTCAGTGCCGGATGGACGAGCGGAAACTTTAGATCCGTCGGCTAAGATTAGTTGAATTACGTTTGATGCCTCGATGCCTAGACCTACTTTAATAGGTGTTGTTTCGCCTGTTAATAAGTCAGTAGAAACTAATCCTTCGTAGTCTAACACGCGAACGGGTTTTGAACCTGCCACGGTAGCTGGGACGTTCGAGCGCAAGTTGATCATCATTTGTTTGATCTCCTCGGCGCCGGCTTTTCCTTTTTTCGTAAGGGAAATAAGGCCTTCGTAGTAGAAATTGTTTTCTACGTACATCTCCGCTAAGAAGTCGAATAATGATTTGCCTTGGTCTTTCGCGTATGCTGTTAATTCGGCGATCATGGCACAAGAGGCCACTGCGTCTTTATCGCGTACGGCATCGCCGATTAAATAGCCGTAGGACTCTTCGCCACCGCCTAGGAACTTTTCTTTTCCTTCTAATTCGCGGATGACTTGGGCGATGTATTTGAAACCGGTTAGGGTATTATAGCAAGGCACGCCTTTAGAGGCACACATTTTGTCGATTAAGTCGGTCGTCACGATGGTCTTTGCCGCGAACTCGTTGCCCTTTAAATCCGATACTTTTAATAAGTAATACAGGATGAGGCTGGCCATTTGGTTTCCGTTTAAAAGGGCCCATTCGCCGTCTGGGCTTTTTACCGCGGCACCTACGCGGTCTGCGTCAGGGTCTGTCGCGATGACTAAGTCGGCGTCGATGGATTTGGCCTTATTTAATGCCAAAGTCAAAGCTTCCTTTTCCTCTGGATTTGGGTAAATTACCGTTGGGAAATTACCATTCGGTTCCGCTTGCTCTTCCACCACCGTTACGGCCTCGAAACCTAGTAATTGCAAGGCTTGAGGAACTAAGGTAATTCCGGTTCCGTGGATAGGAGAGAAGACGATTTTGAGGTCTTTTTGGCGTTTAATTACTTCCGGCTGACGGCAGTTAACTAAAATCGTTTGTAAGTAAGCCTCGTCGATGGAGCCATCTAATAGGTGCAATAAAGCGTCGTTTCCTTCAAATTTGATATCAGCAATGCTCGTAATCGCGTTTACTTCCTTCACGATGTTTTTATCGTGGGGTGCTACGACCTGTGATCCATCTGACCAATAGGCTTTGTATCCGTTGTATTCCTTCGGATTGTGCGATGCGGTGATCACTAATCCTGCTTGGCAGCCTAGGTGGCGAACCGTGAAGGATAATTGTGGGGTAGGGCGCAAGGCCGGGAATAAAAAGACTTCGATGCCGTTCGCTGTGAAAATGTCTGCCGCAATGCGGGTGAACTCAGGCGAGTTGTTGCGTGAATCGTGCGCGATGGCTACTTTGATTTTTTGGCCTGGTAATGACGCATTCAAATAGTTCGCAAAGCCCTGTGTAGCAGCGCCTACCGTGTATTTGTTCATGCGATTCGAGCCTACACCCATCTCACCGCGCATACCGCCCGTACCGAATTCCAGCGATTTGTAGAATGAATCGGTCAAAGTAGTTTGATCTCCTTTTGCGATTAATTCCTGTATCGTCGCCTTCGTCGCAGCGTCGTAGGGGCCAGAAAGCCATTGGTCAATGTTTTGTTGTGTGGTTGAATCTAAGGTCATATTACACGGAAATTGTGCCGGTAAACACTTGTTTTGCCGGGCCTATTAAGAAAATATTCGTAAATCCAGAGATGGCATCGCCGTCGAAATTCACGGCTAATTCACCTCCTAGGGTTTTGATTTTAACGGGAGTTTGTACGTTTTGGAAGGTTTTAGCCACTAAAGCTGCTGCCGTCACACCCGTACCGCAAGAATAGGTTTCATCCTCCACTCCGCGCTCATAGGTACGCACGAAGAGGGTTTGGTCATCTAATTTCTCTACAAAATTAGCGTTCGTTCCATTGATGGGCTGGTATGCTTCGGAATAGCGAATCGCTGAACCGGTGTTTTTGACATCATAAAACTGCACCTGCTTCGTAAAACGCACGAAATGCGGGGAAC
>JBMSJH010000020.1:0-15254 GCA_049418705.1 Aquirufa sp. | reverse complement strand
ATTGACTAAGCCTCCGCCGGCATCGCCGGCCGTAGGCGACTCGACTGAAAGTCGAAATATATCCTTCTTCCCCAGCGAGCCCTTCCCCGACATGAAATAGGCATAATCCCCTTTCGCGGCGATGGAATAATAAGCGTCGTATTCTTCGGTGTTGATGGGTGAGCCGAGGTTTTGGGGCTTGCGCCAGTTTTGCCAGGTGTCATCTAGTCGACGAGTGAGGTAAATATCTTGGCTCCCTTGTCCTCCTGGACGATCCGAAGAGAAATAAAGCGTCTTTCCATCAGCGGAAAGGAATGGCGTCGTCTCAGAATATTTCGTGTTGATGGTTTCGCCTAAATCCAGAGGACGCGTCCAGCGGCCCTCCTCAAAAAAGCTCACATATAAATCATCGTCTTCGCTGTTTTTCTTGCGAGCAAAGGCGAGTAGCAAGGCCTTGCCGTCCATGGTTAAATACCCATATTCGTTCTTCCCCTTGCTCATTTGCTCATAGCCCGGTATCTCTATTTTAACGGGAACCGTCCAGCCGGCAGTCGTTTTATTGGAAATCGAAAAACCCCGCGTTTCGTAAGTGCCGTTTACGTAAGCACCTTTTAAGAGGATGGTTTGGCCATCAGGGGAAATCGATAAGATGGTATTGTATTGATCGCGGTTTAATACTTCGGATAAACGACGAGCGGTGCTCCAAGTATCCCCTACTTTTTCAGAGAACCAAATATCCTGTGAGCCCGAAATCGTCTCTGAGCCTTTCACTCCATAGCGATTTGCCGGATGACTTTTACGTCCAAAATACAGCGTTCTTCCATCCGGTGAAATCACCGGATTTAATTCCGAATACTCCGAATTCACAGCTGACCCCAAATTTTCTGGGGTCTTCTGTGCCATCAGACAAACAGACATCAATAAGAAGAACAAGGTTTTTCTCATCCCACGTAAATCCACTTTTTCTCCATTTTCTCCGGCTCATAGGCCATGATCCAATCCGCTAATTTCTCTGGATCAGACTCCACTTGCAAGGCATCCATATTTGGTTGCTTCAAGAAACCTTCATCCACCATGTGCTGGATTTGTTTCAATTGATGGTCGAAATAGCCGTTGATATTAAACACCGAAACAGGCATCTCATGTAAGTCTAATTGCTTCCAAGTTAGGATTTCGAATAATTCGTCCAAAGTCCCAAAACCTCCCGGCATCGCAATCACCCCATCCGCCATATCGGCCATCAAGGCCTTGCGCGTGTGCATCGTATCCGTTACATGTAACTCCGGCAAACCCTTGTGCTTCACTTCCCAAGGTTCCATAAACTGAGGAATCACACCGATCGCGTGACCACCTAAACGCAAGAATTCATCGGCTAAAACACCCATCAAACCCACGCTTCCAGCGCCAAAAATCACCTGGCATCCATGGGCATGCAAGGCCTGAGCTAATTTTACCACTTGCTCCGCATATACCGGATTATGGCCTCTAGAAGACCCGCAATAAATCAATATTTTTTTAGACATGTAGAATTTCTTTTAATGCTTCCTCGAAGCGAACAAAGGTAAAGGAAAAGGCCGCGTCTTTTTCTATTTTCGCCGAAGACACACGGCTACCGCCCAGCACTAAACAGGCCATTTCACCTAAAACGAGGCGTAATAAAAAGCCAGGAATGGAAGGCAAAAAGAAGGGTTTACGCAAAGCGGACGCAATTTGTTTATTCATTTCACCCGCCCGAATCGGCTCGGGAGCCACGCCATTATAGACGCCAGACAAGGCAGGATTTATCAATAACTCGTTAAAAATTCTCAAAAGGTCGGTAATATGAATCCAGGATTGCCATTGCTTTCCAGAGCCTAGATTTGCGCCTAGACCCCAACGAATTGGTTTCGAGATTACGGGAAAAATACCGCCCTCTGCACCCATCACTAAGCCGATCCGGACTTTGGCGAGACGAATGCCTAACGTGGCGATTTGGTCTACTGCCTCTTCCCACTGTTTGGTACAATCTGCTAAAAAATCAAGTCCCACCGGCGAGGTTTCGACGCACTCCACTTCGCCCGTATCTGCTCCATAATAGCCGATAGCAGAAGCAGAAATAACCGTTTTAATGGAATGAGGAATGGTGGATAATGCCTGGTATAAAACCGCGGTGCTACGCACGCGGCTGTTCACTAATTCTCTTTTACGGGCAGCAGACCAGCGTTCCTCCGCAATGCCTGCCCCCGCTAAATGCACAATCGCATCAACCCCTTCAAAGGCTGCTGGATCGATATAACCATAGGAAACATCCCATTGGAAATCGCCTCCAGAGCGAGATAAAATCACGACCTCATGGCCCTGAGCCAGCAAAAATTGCTTCAGAGCTGCCCCCACAAAACCCGTACCTCCCGTGATTAATATGCGCATATTAGTTTCCTTTTTTAATGGCTTGATAAATGGCCTCGTTAATTCCGGTGCGGATATTCATGTCTGAGATTTTGGAATTATTACGCGTCGGATACACTCGGTTCGATAAAAACACATACACTAAATCCTGAGCTGGATCTACCCAAGTATAGGTTCCTGTAAATCCAGAATGCCCAAAACTCTCAGCACTCGCCGAAGCCGCCGCCGAAATACCCGCTTTATTGCGATCCACCTTGTCAAAACCTACCCCGCGACGCGCATTTTCTGACGCACTAAATGGATACGAAGTCCATTGCTTGATGGTCGATTCTTGGATGAATTGCTGGCCGCCGTAGTATCCTTTTTGCAGGTACATCTGCATTAATTTCGCTAAGTCATTCGCATTACCAAATAAGCCTGCATGCCCTGAAATACCATCTAAAAGAGCCGCACCTTCATCATGCACCTTCCCGTGAATCAAAGTCTTACGGAAAAGGGAATCATATTCAGATGGCACGATGCGTGATAGAGGGAAATGTTTTTCAGCTTGGTAAGCTAAAGTCGACGCCCCTAATGGCTTATAAAACGTATCCGATAAGAAATCTGTCCAAGGTTTTCCCGTCAAGCGCGGCGATTCCGAAGGCAATAAATAGTAAGATAAATCCGAATACACATACTCCTTTTTCTCGCGCAAAGGACTCTCCTTTATCGCCGTCATAATCCGCTCTTTCATCGTTTTGTGTGCCCATAAATTAGGTGCCACTTGCGTCGGATATTCCTCAGACTGCGCATAGGAAAGCGTGAATGGCTTCCAACGCGTCACATCTTTTGTGATGTCCACGTATTCTTTCCACATGGACTTTTGGTCGGTGATATTTTTCTTCAAACGTGCCTCGCCAGATGCTGGGCTCAAGAAACGTTCCACATATTTGTATTTCACATCATCTTGCGTGAATTTTTCCTGGAATTTCTTGCTGTGGAAAATCATATCCGTGCTGTCCACATAGTCCATCCAGAACGGAATCCATGCCTTTAAGCGAGCTTGGTGTGTTAGCACATCTTCGTACAAAAGTCCAGATTTATTTGATTTCGCAAACGAGGGAACCAGCTGTCCCATTGTCGTTTTCAAGGAAAATTTACCCTCATCCTGCCATTTCATTAGGGCCGGAACGGAGGTTGAAATTTTGGTAATAGAGGCCAAATCGAAGATATCAGACGTCTTTAATGGAACAGTCGTTTCGTAGATCTGGTTGCCAAAAGCTTTGTGGTAAATCACCTTCCCTTCTTTGGCAATCAACACCACCACACCCGGAGCACCCTTCACCGCGATCGCTAATTTCGCCATCGAATCCACTTTTGCATTCAGATAGTCAGACGAAATCCCCACCGCCTCTGGCAATAAATTATACTGCAATCGCGCTAAAGACGTAGTCGTCAGACCCATCCCCTGCTTATAAGTTGAGTTCAAACTCACCGGTAATTTACCTGTCGCTGGAATCGCCCCAAAGACAATCTCCGCCGCCGCTTCCTGCTGCGTAATTCCATCTTGGTAAGCTGTCATTAAAGCACCCGCGTTCTTCAAGCTATCGAATAGAGTTAGTGTATTCACGTTCGCGAAATGAATCGCCACCGTTTTAGGCGTTGTAAAACGGTTTACCAACGTCTTAATCGCCGGCTTCAAACTGTAATTGTTCGCTGGACGAATGGAAATGCTGTGAATGCCCATCAAGACCACATCATAGGTTTTTAAGGTATTTTCAATGCGCGTAATTGTCGAATCTGCACTCGTTTCGTCTAGATAGAAATGAGGCATTTCGACGTAGTTGTTGGCCATTTTTTGGAACTCCGTAGGGAAGGCAGACCCATAAGAAGGTTTCCCGATCGCCAGAGTTGCGATGCGTGTTTTATCTAGCGCCTTAATAGGAACTAGTTCGCCTGGATTCTTAATCAAGGTGATCGTTTTCTCGGCAAATTCGCGATTCAAGACCTCTGATTTAATCGGGTTCAAATCCTTAATCAAGTTCTCCACGACGATAGGAGAATAGTGGGCGAGACCTGCCCAGGCTTTGGCATTCAAAATACGTTTCACACGCTGATCAATGTCTTCCTGCGAAATTTCGCCATTCGTTAATGCCTTCTTAATCGCCTCAAAAGCCGCTGGAACATCCACAAAAGTCTCCAAAATATCATTACCAGCTAGAATCGCCTTTACATTCGCAGTACCCTCAGGGAACATTTTCGTCGCCCCTTTCATATCCATTGCATCCGTGAAAACGAGGCCCTTAAACTTCAATTCATCGCGCAATAAGCCCGTCACAATCGGTTTTGAAAGCGTCGATGCTAAGGAAGCCGTAGTATCCAACGCTGGCAAATTCAAATGCGCCACCATTACACCTTGTAAGCCATTGGCTATTAGCTCTTTATAGGGAAATAATTCCAAACTATCCAAGCGCGAACGCGAGTGATTCAAGACCGGAATATCAAAGTGAGAATCCACCCCGGTGTCTCCATGCCCTGGAAAATGTTTCGCAGAAGTAATGATTCCAGCCTTCTGAAGCCCTTTCATATAGGCCAAAGCCTTCGCCGTCACATCCTCCCGATTCTCCCCAAAAGACCTAAAGTTAATCACCGGATTCGCCGGATTATTATTCACATCCGCCACCGGCGCATAATTTATGTGTACGCCCATTCTGCGGCATTGCTCGCCGATTTGTAGGCCCATCTTCTCGATCAAAGCCGTATTTCCTTGCATCGCACCTAAGGTCATTTGGTAGGGAAAACGGAACGTCGAATCCAAACGCATCGCTAAACCCCACTCTAAATCCATCCCGATAAACAGGGGCACTCTTGTCCGACGCTGCAATTCATTTACTAACACTGCCTGCTTTACCGGGTGTCCTTTAAAAAGAACAAAACCTCCCACGTGGTAGTCCTTCACGATCGAATACAAACGAGTCGTGTCGTAGGTATCCGCCACATTTCCACGCGGCATCAATAGCTGACCGATCTTCTCATCCATGCTCAGCGAATTGAATACCGAATCCACCCATTTTTGTTGGGAATGCGGAAATAAATCCTGTGAAAAAGAGAGGAAAGGGAAAAGTAAAAGAAGGAGGCCGGTGCTGATTTTTTTCATAGCAAGGTTAACGTTCATATAAGGTGTGAAAATACGCTAATTGTGGGAATGTTCAGAAATATCCGGGCTAATTTTTCATGCTAATTTTCATTCCACCGAAAGCATTCGTAATTTTAAGGCTTAAATGATGAACGTATGAGAAAAAAAATTGTTGCAGGTAACTGGAAAATGAACAAAACGGCGCAAGAGGCATTCGTTTTGGCTACAGAAGTAGCAGAATTAGTTAAGTCTAGCGTTTCCGCTGATGTTCAGGTGATTATGTCGACACCTGCTTTGTATTTAACGGGTGTTAATCAAGTAATTGAAGGCATTCCAAACTTAGCTGTCGCAGCCCAAAACTGCCACGAAAAAGCTTCAGGCGCTTACACAGGCGAGATTTCTGCTGCCATGTTAGCATCCGCTGGCGTACAATACGTGATCTTAGGACACTCAGAGCGTCGTCAATACTTCGCTGAGACGAACGAACAATTAGCCGCTAAAACAGACGCTGCTTTAGCTAACGGCTTAACTCCTTTATTTTGCTGCGGCGAAAGCTTAGAAACTCGCGAAGGCGCAGATTTCTTAGGCCACGTGGCACAACAATTAACCGAAAGCTTATTCCACCTTTCAGCTGAAGATTTCGCTAAAGTTGTGATCGCTTACGAACCTATTTGGGCGATCGGAACTGGCTTAACTGCCTCTTCAGATCAAGCTCAAGAAATGCATGCTTATTTACGTGCACATATCGCAAAACAATATGGCCAAAGCGTAGCCGACAGCATTTCTATCCTTTACGGCGGAAGCTGCAACGCGAAAAACGCGAAAGAATTATTCGCTTGTCCAGACGTGGACGGTGGTTTAATTGGTGGCGCTTCTTTAGTGGCGGCTGATTTTATTACGATTGCGACTTCATATTAGCAAAGTGGGGCTTTGCTAATATGAAGCAAAGACCAAAGTTCAAAGAGCAAAGTTCAAATGTGGAATTCCCTTCGGGAATAGTATTATTTGGGCTTTGCTCTTTCTTTTTAACTTTGGACTTTGATCTTTGCTCTTTGGTCTTTGAACTTTGATATTTGAAAAAATGAACCACGTAATCGCATTCGACGCTGACGACACCCTTTGGGTGAACGAGCCTTATTTCAGAGAGACAGAAGATAAATTCTGTGCGCTTTTAGAAGATTATTTACCTTCCCACACGACCGGTCAGGAATTATTCAAAGTCGAGATGAATAACCTCGCTCTGTATGGTTATGGCGTCAAAGGCTTTATGCTTTCCATGGTCGAAACGGCGATTCAGGTTTCGGGTGGCACGATGGGCTTGGATGGAATCGAAAAGATTCTCAATTTAGGCAAAGAGTTATTAGAGCGTGACATCGAAATTCTTCCTGGCGTGGAGGAAGTATTGAAAGCCCTTCAAGGGAAATACCGCTTAGTTGTAGCCACCAAAGGCGACCTGTTGGACCAACAACGCAAACTAGCTAAATCTGGATTGGAGCAATATTTTCACCACATCGAAATCATGTCGGATAAGCAGGAGAGCGATTATTTAAAATTGATCAAACACCTCGATGTGGATCCTGCCCATTTCACCATGATAGGCAATTCATTAAAATCAGATATCCTTCCAGTTCTAGCGGTGGGAGGCCATGGAATTCACGTTCCTTACCACACGACTTGGGCCCATGAAGTGGTTTCGCACAAGGTGGAGCATGCGAATTTTAGGGAGGTTGCTGAATTGAGAGAGGTACTAAAATATCTGTAAAGAATAAAGAATAAAGCACAAAGAATAAAGATGGCATCGCCTGCGGCGATAACTTTGGTGAAATGTTTAAATCATTTCTGAATACATAAAAAAAGGGACCTCAGTCCCTTTTTTTTAATCCAACTTTATTCTTTGGTATTTGCCTCTGAACTTTGAACTTTGCACTTTGATATTTGACTAAACCCCTTCCGCCACCACTTCCTTCACACCCGGCACCATGCGCGTTAATAGCGCTTCGATTCCTTGCTTTAAAGTCATTGTAGATGATGGACAGCCAGAGCAAGAACCTTGCAATAATACTTTTACTTGGCCAGATACTTCGTCAAACGAGTGGAACGTGATCGCACCACCATCGGATTCTACGGCTGGACGAACATATTCGTCTAAGGCTTGCTTGATTTGCTTGATGGCAGGTGTGTCTGAGGATTGATCATCTGCGATGGTTGATTCTGGTAGAGAGAAAACGGGGCGTTTCTCTTCGAAATATTTCTTTAAATAGGTCTTGATTCCGAACAATTCATCTTCCCAAGCCACTGACTCGGTTTTCGTTAAAGTGATGAAGTTGTTGGTGATGAACACGCGGGAAACGAAATCAAATCCAAATAGGGCTACGGCTAAAGGAGAGTTCTTCTCTTTCGTTAATCCGTCTGCGGGTTGGGTGTAATCGAATGACATTCCCTCCGGCAATAATTCCATATTGAAGACGAACTTCATGGAATGTGGATTAGGGGTCGATTCAGTGTAAATATGGATAGTTGTCGTATTGTTCATGAGGAGGGTATTTAAAAGATGGAACAAAGGTACGGCCTATTTGGTTTCCAAAAAACAAAAAAACCCGGCATTTGCATGCCGGGTCTTCTTATTAAGCGAGGGAAATTACTCAGCCTTAGCTGCTTTCTTCGCTGGTGCTTTTTTCTCTGCTGCTGGAGCTGCTGCTTTCTTTGCAGGAGCTTTCTTAGCTGGAGCCTCTGCTACTGCTTCAACTGCTGCCTCAGCTACTGGAGCTGGAGCTGCTTTCTTAGCAGGAGCTTTTGCTGGTGCATCTGCTGGAGTTGCGTCAGCTGAGATAGGTAAAACGTGAACGAATGAACGTCCTTTGAAACCTTTTTGGAACTTAACAACACCATCCGTCAAAGCGAACAATGTGTGATCTTTTCCGATTCCTACGTTTAAGCCAGGATTGTGAGCAGTACCACGTTGACGAACGATGATATTTCCTGCAATGATTGCTTGACCTCCAAATAACTTAACGCCTAATCGTTTTGAATGTGATTCGCGACCGTTTTTGGATGATCCGGCGCCTTTCTTATGTGCCATGGTATTATTTATTTATGCGTTCCGAAGAATCGCTTAGTTTAAGACTTATTTTACGTTGATTGATTCAATCAATACTTTTGTCAAATCTTGACGGTGACCATTCATTTTTTGATAGGTCTTTCTACGCTTTTTCTTGAAAACTAAAACTTTCTCGCCACGAACGTGTGCAACAATTTTAGCTGTAACAGTGGCTCCAGCTACTGTGGGAGCTCCTACGGAAATTTTTCCGTCATTGTCAACAAGTAATACCTTGTCGATAACCAGTGCAGCGCCTTCTGCTCCCGCTAAACGGTGAGTGTATACAGAACGGTCTTTTTCTACTTTAAATTGCTGCCCGGCAATTTCTACGATTGCGTACATTTTTACTGTATTTAAGTGAAACAATCCCACGAGGCTAGTGATTCAAGACAAATGAAAAACTTTTAAAAGCCTTTTAAATGGGGGTGCAAATCTAAAAATTAATTTGCGTATTTACAAACTCTACTCATAAATAAATTCTCCGTATTCACTGCTGATGGTCAGCTTCTTAGTCGCTGAGGCCTCTACGCGACCCACGATTTGAGCTGGAATACCGAAGGACTGAGAAATGCGAATGATTTCATCTGCGTGTGCTGGATTTGCATAGACTTCTAAACGATGGCCCATGTTGAATACTTGGTACATCTCTTTAAAGCTAGTTCCGCTTTCTTTTTGGATTAAATCAAACAGCGGAGGAATCGGGAATAAATTATCCTTAATCACATGAACGTTGTTCACAAAGTGCATCACTTTCGTCTGCGCTCCACCTGAACAATGCACCATTCCGTGCAAATGAGGACGTAATTCAGTCAACAAAGCCTTCACCACTGGCGCGTAGGTACGCGTGGGGGAAAGAATTAATTGACCTACATTTAAAGGGGTTCCATGAACCGCTTCTGTTAAGTTGCGAGAGCCAGAATACACTAAATCCGACGGAACCGACGGATCGAACGACTCAGGGTATTTCGTTGCTAGGTATTTGCCTAAAACGTCGTGGCGAGCGGAGGTCAAGCCATTGCTGCCCATTCCGCCGTTATACGTCTTCTCGTAATTCGCTTGGCCATCTGAAGCTAAGCCGATGATTACATCGCCTGCTTGGATGTTTCCGTTTGAGATCACGTCTGAACGCTTCATGCGGCCGATGACCGTGCTGTCGACGATGATCGTGCGCACTAAGTCGCCCACGTCTGCGGTTTCGCCACCGGTCGAATAGATGCCGATGCCGTTATCGCGTAACATTTGTAGGACTTCTTCTGTGCCGTTGATGATTTCGGCGATGACCTCGCCTGGGATCAAGTTTTTATTGCGACCGATGGTGCTGGATAGCAACATTTGGTCGGTAGCGCCCACGCAGATTAAGTCGTCTGTGTTCATCACGACTGCATCTTGTGCGATGCCGCGCCACACGGAGATGTCGCCTGTTTCTTTCCAGTATAGGTAGGCCAAAGACGATTTCGTACCCGCCCCATCCGCATGCATGATGTTGCAATAATCTGCATCGCCTCCCAAGATATCTGGGGAGATTTTACAGAATGCCTGCGGAAATAGGCCTTTGTCTAAGTTCGCAATGGCTTTGTGAACATCTTCTTTTGAGGCAGAAACGCCTCGTTGCATGTAACGGTCTGACGACATTTTACTTTATTTTTAATTGGGCAAATTCTTTGGCAAAATAGGTCAAAATCACCTGGGCTCCAGCGCGTTTCATCGAAAGCAAGCTTTCTAACATCGCTTTTTCGCCATCGATCCAGCCGTTTGCAGCGGCTGCTTTGACCATCGCATATTCGCCAGAAACATTGTAGGCGGCAATCGGTAAATTGGTATTGTCGCGGAGTAAGGAAATGATGTCTAAGTAGGCCAAAGCCGGCTTCACCATCAAGAAATCTGCTCCTTCTAATTCATCTAATTCTGCCTCGCGAAGGGCTTCGCGGCTGTTTGCGGGGTTCATTTGGTAGGTCTTCTTATCACCAAATTTAGGCGCAGACTCTAACGCATCACGGAACGGTCCGTAAAAGGCTGACGCATATTTCGCGCTGTAGGCCATGATACCCACATTTGTGAAACCCGCATCGTCTAGTGATTCGCGTAAATAACCCACGCGGCCATCCATCATATCCGATGGACCGATCAGTTTAGATCCGGCCTGGGCTTGTGCTACGGCCATTTTGGCCAACACCTCTAAAGTCTCGTCATTCAAAATCTCGCCATTCTTCACGATCCCATCATGTCCGTCTGAACTGTAAGGGTCCATCGCCACGTCCGTTAACATCGAAATCTCTGGAAAACGACTCGTCACGGCGTGTATAGCCTCTAAATACAGACTACCCTGGCGATGTGATTCCGTCGCTAGCGAATCCTTACGCTCCTCAGCGACCTGAGGAAAAAGGGCATAAGAAGTAATTCCTAGGTTCAAACACGCCTCGATTTCTTTCAACAATAAATCAGTCGTGAAGCGGTAAATGCCTGGCATCGACTTGATTTCAGTTTTCGTAGCGGTCCCATCCATCACAAAAAGAGGGAAGAGTAAATCCTTCACCGAAAGGCGATTTTCCTCCACCATCGTGCGGATAGCGGCAGTGGAACGGTTACGACGCGGTCTATTCAACATAGGAATTGATTTTGAACCTGCAATTTAGGCATAAGCCCTGATTCCACAATGGAAAACGGGGATTAAAGGAGGCGATCGTTTAAATCGCGCAATTGCTCTTGGAGGTCACGAACTAAACCTACGTAGGCTTCAAATTCGTAGCGAGAAACGGGGGTGGTGGCACCACCTGGATCGGCGACACCGGAGAAATGGGGGTAATTTTTAGGTCTAAATAGTACCGATAAATCTACTTCAAGGACCCCTGCGATTTGCTTCATTCGACTCAAGGATGGGTCCGTCAAGCCTCTTTCAATTTTTGAATAAGCGGATAAAGTAATGCCTATTTCCGTGGAAACGTAGTCCTGGCTGTAGCCTTTGTCTAATCGAGCCTTTCGAATTAAAGTAGGGAAATCTTTCATTACGGTAAAATTCCTAAACTCTGAGGAAAATTAGTAGATACCTAAAAGACAAAATATCTACCTAAAAGACAATGCGCGCCTTTTCATTGCGCATTTTAGTGCAAGGTCCAGCCTTTTTCAGGGTCGTAATCGAATTTCAGTCCTGATTTTGCCAAAATCTCCTGTAAATCTGTAATTATATCGGTTGATTTTTCGACATAGTCTCGGAAGAAATCCTGCAGGGAATCGCCATAGATTTCTTCACAAATGCGGATGAAGTCCACCTTCGTGTACCCCTTTTTCAGCAGACCGAATTCAGAGTTCATTTGACGCATCACGTCTTGTAATGACTTGCCGTTTTTCGCCTGCAATTTTAGGTCCAAAGCCAAGGCCACCACCGCCCCTTTGTAATAAATAGAAACTCGCTTATTCGGCAAACTTGTCCCATAGCCATCGAGCCATAAATCAATCGAACTTTCTTCGAGCGATTGCTGTGCCTGTCCATCCCGTTCAAAATGCAATTTCAAATTCCCTAAAAGTCCCGCGAGGTATTCTTGCTTCGTCCAAACCCCCGACTCAAACAAGAACCAGTCCCCTAAATAGGTCGTGATACCTTCTACTACCCAACCTGTGGAAAATGGCGTTTCTTGGTGATAGGCATAGGGAAATAATTCCTTCGGGCGAATCGTGGCTATGTTCCAGACGTGGAATAATTCATGCGAACCTAAACCGATCAAGTCTTCATAGGCATCGCGGTCCGGAGGTCCCATCACCATCATGGTCGATTTCGTGTGCTCCACACCGTGATAATAGGGCTTAGGACAAACCCAAAGCATATAATGGTATTCTTTGACGGGGAAATGACCCATCCAGTCTAGCTGGGTTTGGGTGAATTTCTCATAAGCGTCCGTTAATTTCTTCGTCAAAGCCTGGCGCGATCCCACCACATCGATAGCGAATTTCACGCCATTGCATTTCCATTTATGTTGAAAAATGGCTGGTGCGGCGATGTAAGGAGAGTCCACGAGCTCGCGGTATTTACCTCCATTCTTGAACGTACAAACGTTTTTCCAGCCAGCTGGTTTTTCGATGTGGATTTCACAACGCTCGTTTTCACGACCTTTTACATATAGAAGACAGTTAATGAAATTGATGTAAAGCAAATCCTCCTCGACCACAGAACCTCCCGCATCTGGTTGATTTGCGTAATAGCTGTAGCGTATTTCAACTAGTTCTGAGGCCTCCAGTTCCCATGTAGACGAGGCAACTTTGTGAATCGCAATAGGCACACCTCCACTGAAGGCCTTTAAAACGGGAATGTTTTTCGCAAAGTTTTGGGCCTGGTAACGGCCTGGACGCCAAATGGGTAATTGTATCACCTGTTTGCCCGGTTTGCGAGGGCTAAACTGAAAAGTGATGTCCAAATAATTCGGCGTTGCCGAGGGTTTCAGGGAATACAGATTAGGCATTAGGCTAAAACTTCTTGTAGGATCTGCAAGGAACGAATCTCTCCGAAATTTTCCATGTGCAATTGGTAATAATTTAGCATGCCCGCTAATAATTCTTTGCGCTCCGCCCGGTGCAACACGATGGGATGCCCATAATCAGCTTGAATCAAGGCATCCAATCCTTGGAAAGTAGGAACGATGCAGCCGGCGGCCTTTAATTGCTGGTAAAATTCAGCCGAGGTGCTTGCGCCGAAGCCTAAAAAGGACGCGAGTTGCCAAAGGAACTGCAAATGGAAGTTCTCAAAGTGTTCGGAGGCCCGGTCTAAATACTGCAGGGATTGGGATAAAAATTCAAATAGTACGGGGTTCGCCTCCTCTTCTTTCAAGACTTTGCTTAATACTTCGGAGAGGAAGAGGGCTAATGAAGACTTCGCGATGTCGAAGGGAATGGCTTGGTAAGGAAAGGAACATTTGGCTTCCGAGATGCGATGCAGGCCCTTTCCTGGTTTATGGTAGACCTCTAAATCGAGCTGGGTGAGCGGCTGGAAGAGGGCCATTTTGTGCTTGGCTTTGGCAGAACGTACCCCATTTTCGATGTACGAACTAATGCCAAATTCCGACGTGTAGACATTTACCAGTATCGAGGTTTCCCGGTACCGCATGTACGAAATAACGATGCCTTGTGTTTTACTGAGCATTTGTATCAACCATCGGAATGCCGGTCTCGTCCGAAATTCGCTGTAAAATTTCTTCGATGGTGTCCGATTCTTTAAAGCGAATCGGGTCCTTGAATTCTACGCTAAGGGTCGTGTTGCGTTTCTTCAAAAAGAAGCCTTTCTTGTCAAAAGCGCGTCTGAAGCCGTTGATTTGGACAGGGACCACAATAGGGTTTTCCGCTTTAATCAAGTGCGCCGTTCCTTTACGGATGGGAGCAAAAGCACGCGTGGTTCCTTGTGGAAAACTAATAACCCAACCGAATTTTAAGCCCTTTCCTACTTTCGTTTGTGCTTCTAAATCCACTTCACGTTTCACGTCCTGACCGTGTGCGCGCCAAGAACGATTCACTAATATGGCACCCGCTAAGGAGAAAACACGAGGCAGAAAACCATCTTCTTTCATTGTTTCCGTGGCCGCCACATAAAATAGGCGAGAACGAGGTGCTAATAAGTAGAAAGGGAAGCGGATGCTATTATTTATCCGCCATTTCACAGAAAAGAAGATGTGGTAAAGGCAAATCACGTCCATGAAATAGGTTTGGTGATTTGACAGGAATAAGACGCCTTCACGTGGCAAATCCTTGATTTTTTCGGTGCCTTTAATTTCCGTTTTATTGTAAATGCTTAGTCGTGCAAAGGTTAACCAGCCTAAAATGAATACGATAATGCGTTTCATCCCGATCGGATTCCCAAACGGATCGCGACGCACCAGACCCCAGCGGTCTAGGCAATCAAAAAAATTCTTTAAAAAGGTTATACTCTTAAAATCCACCGCTCTTTTCTTTGCCTTTCTTGGCTGGTTTTATTTTTTCTGGTTCTTTTTTCACTGGCGCCTTCTTCACCGGAATGAGTGGTTTATAATACGCATTGAAGCGTTTTACAAAGGCATTCTTTTCTTCGGCAGCTGCCTCCACTACCTTGATACCGCCTTTCTTCTGTGTCTTCATCGACTCGCGAATGGTAGCAAGGAACGCATTATCGGAGGAATAGACCCCTAATTCGCCCTCAAAATAAGCGAAATAATACCAAAGATCTTCGGATAATTCCCAATAGCCGTAAAACTCTTCTTTGGAAGGCTTCTTAATAACCTCCATAAAACCCTTCACCGTCGCATTCACATCCACCGGCCCCACATTGATTAATGGCAAGTCGCCGATTGAGTAAAAAGCACTCAAATTAGGCGACCAGGCCCATTTAATGGAGGAGAAGTTAATCATGGAGGCGAAATCGGGATCTACTTTGTCCAAAGCCAAATGCTCGCGATCCATCCGCGCCTTCGTTGTTTCTGGGATCTTTTTCCCCAAAATCGGTTCCACTCGTTTCAAGTATTCGTCTCGATCAGCCGGCTCATCCGCCGCTGCCGTCAGCAAACCTTCGTCTAAGTTGTAGCGGACAATGCGATCGCCCATTTTCGCCAGGATAGGAACCGGTACTTGGAACTGCAAACTTAACCAGGATTCAATGCGTGGAATCAGCGTATCTAGGGACATCGAAATCTTGCCAAAAGACCTCACCAGCTTATTCCCCGTAAA
>JBMSJH010000019.1:0-15375 GCA_049418705.1 Aquirufa sp. | reverse complement strand
TAAAATATAAGACAGCAAACCCACTAAGGCTGCTTTCCACGTAAAATAGCTTAAAAGTCCGATGGCAATGACCGCTAGCACATAGCCATAGTTTCTCGCTTGTGCAGGTGTTAGAGTTTGCGTCGGTAAAGGACGCTGTGCCGTTCTTTTCATCAGCTTATCGAGTTCAATTTCTTTCAATTGATTCACGATGTTCGCAGCTCCGGTTAAAACGAATCCAGCTAATGAGATTAAGAATATACCTAATGGCTTGTGCTCAATGGGCGCTAATAAATACCCAAACGTCCCCGAGAACGCTACCGTCATGGATAGTCTCGATTTTAAGAGGGCGATATAAGGTTTTATGTTCGACATTTAGGCGTTTTTTGTTTGGATCCATGAGCTAATGTGCCAGCCCATTAATACCAACGAAATTAATAAATGAACCGCTTGGCTTCCTAATGGTAAAGCGAAATAAGCCATCAGAATTCCGGTAAAAAAGGAAACTCCAATGAGTAACATCATTCCATGGCGGTAACTCTGTAAAGGAGCATTTTTTAGTTTATTCCAAAGTAGCAAGTGGCTCAATACAATCACCCAAGAAAAGGTACGATGCACAATATAGATCACATCTAATTGTGCTACCCATTGATCCTTTGCATTTTCACCTAGTGCCTGAATCACGTGATCCATATTCTCCCGCACTTGCGTGCCTAAGATAATTTGGACTAAAACAATGACTAAGTTAATCCCTATCCACTGGCGATTCTCTAGGTTAATAACCGCTGAGGAAGAATGATTGTTTAGGGCTTTGATTAAAAAAAAGATCACCCCTATCGACAATAGCATGTGGGCAGTTACCACACCTGGAAGCAAGAACGAATCGACAACAAATTTCCCTAGCACGGCATTAGCAATGACTAATAAGAGCGCGGCTAAAGTGGGTAAAAAGACCTTTCTTCCTTCCTTGTAAGCTAAGAAGGTTGTTGCTAGAACGATGAGGCCAGTTAAAGCTCCTAGTAATCGATTGATATATTCAATCCAGGTTTTAGTGGCATTGAATTCCACTTCCCCATGAAGTTTCTCTTTGTAAATAACTTCGTAGTGTAAAGGCAGTTCGGATACTTCGGTAGGAGGGATGAATCGCCCAAAACATTTTGGCCAATCCGGACATCCCATTCCTGACCCCGTGCTACGGACGATTCCGCCAGCAAGGATAAGCAAGTAAATGCTTAGGAGTGAAAGGGTTGCGAATTTTCTAAAGGCCATTTTTAGGGTAAAAAAAAGATGCATCTAAATGATATTCATTCGGATGCATCTTTCAATGGTAGGGTTAATTAACGGTTATAACTTTCGTTTTGCGCGCCTAATAAACCTTCGATTTCATTTTCTTTTGCAATTTCAGCCTCTTCCTCTGGAAGGTTAGAGCTCTTAGTTGCAGAGAATGGAACGTTTTGAGGGATGAAATCCACATCTGAACCTGGCTTAGAATAATCGTATGGCCAACGGTATACAGCTGGAATTTCTCCTTCCCAGTTTCCGTGACCCGGCTCGATAGGAGTCGTCCACTCTAGGGTAGTTGAGTTCCAAGGATTTTGAGGAGCTCTTTTACCTTTGAAGATCGAGTAGAAGAAGTTCCAAGCAAAGATCGCTTGTGCAGAGAAGGTAATGATCGCTGCAATTGAGATGAATGCATTCATATCTGTGAAGGCTGCTGCTCCATCATTACCTACTGCAGTAAATGAGTAGTAACGACGAGGGAAACCTGCGATACCGATGTAGTGCATTGGGAAGAATACCATGTACACACCTACGAATGTAAACCAGAAGTGGAGATATCCTAAAGTCTTGTTCATCATACGACCGAACATCTTAGGGAACCAGTGGTAAACACCTGCCATCAATCCGAAGAACGATGCCGCACCCATTACTAGGTGGAAGTGAGCTACTACGAAATACGTATCGTGTAAGTTGATATCTAAAGCGGAGTTACCTAAGATGATACCAGTAACACCACCCGAGATGAATAGAGATACTAGACCGATCGAGAACAACATCGCTGGAGTAAAGATCAAGTTACCTTTCCAAAGAGTTGTGATGTAGTTAAACGCTTTCACCGCAGATGGTACCGCAATGATTAAGGTTAAGAACATGAAAACAGATCCTAAGAATGGATTCATACCCGTTACGAACATGTGGTGAGCCCACACGATGAAAGCAAGTACGGTGATACCCATCATTGAACCGATCATCGCGCGGTATCCGAAGATAGGCTTGCGAGAGTTTGTTGCAATGATCTCAGATGTCATACCTAATGCAGGAAGCAATACGATATATACCTCTGGGTGACCTAGGAACCAGAATAAGTGTTGGTACAAGATCGGAGAACCACCCATGTTAGGTAATGCTTGACCTTGGATATAGATCTCTGATAAGTAGAATGAAGTACCGAATGAACGGTCAAAGATTAACAATAATGCCGCTGATAATAATACAGGGAAAGATAATAAACCTAATACCGCTGTAAAGAAGAATGACCAAATTGTCAAAGGCATCTTCGTGAAAGTCATACCACGTGTACGTAAGTTAATTACCGTACAGATGTAGTTAATACCACCCATTAATGAAGATACGATAAAGAAGGTCATCGCGGTTAACCACATCGTCATACCTAAACCAGAACCTGGCATTGCTTGAGGCAAGGCAGATAAAGGAGGATAAATTACCCATCCACCTGAGGCAGGACCCGTCTCTAAGAATAGAGAAGCGAACATGATCATAGAAGAAAGGAAGAAGAACCAGTAGGATAACATGTTAATGAATCCTGAGGCCATATCTCTAGCTCCGATCTGTAAAGGGATAAGGAAGTTAGAGAATGTTCCTGAAAGACCTGCTGTCAATACAAAGAATACCATGATGGTACCGTGCATCGTCACAAGGGCTAAATAAAACTCTTTATCTAATTTTCCACCTTCGTCAATCCACTCACCTAAGATAGGGCGTAACCAATCTAATTGCATTTCAGGGAAACCTAATTGCAAACGGAAGATGATCGATAATGATCCACCAATGAAAGCCCAAATAATACCTGAAATCAAGTATTGCTTAGCAATCGTTTTGTGATCAGTAGAGAAGATATATTTCGTCCAAAAATTTAGCTCATGGTGCTCATGCTCATGATCATGTGCATGTGTGTGAACTTCTTCAGCGTGTGTTGTTGCAGTTGACATATGAATTTATTTTCTTCTGTTCGTTGTTAAATTAGTTTACACTTACGGCTTCCTCTGCTGGTGCAGCTGCGCTATCTACGGCAACTGGCTCTGCAGGAATATATTTTAAAGCTTTCGATTTTAAATTCTCAGGAACTTTAGCTAAGTACGTTGGGTTCGTAGCTAAGAATGGCTTTTGCTCTGCGCACCATTTAGCGTAATCTTCTGGCTCATCTACGAATACCGTAATTGCCATACCGAAGTGACCGCGACCACAAATCTCCGTACAGTTTAACTTATAGTTGAAGTCTTTTTTACCCAATTTCGCACGCATCTCATCCGTAGACATGTTTGGTGTAAACCAAAACTTCGTAGGCATACCTGGTACCGCATCCATTTTCACACGGTGGAATGGAAGATATACGGAGTGTAATACGTCTTGAGCGTGGATTTTCAATAATACCGGCTTGCCTTTTGGTAAGTGTAATTCAGTTGCTGTAAAATCATCAAATGAATTCTTATCTGTAAAGTCGATACCGATGTTATTCGTCTCGTCGATTAATTTGTAGTTGTAATTACCTAATTGGTTATCATCATTACCTGCATAACGTACATACCAACCGAATTGGTGACCTGTGATTTCGATCACAACTGCATCGCTAGGTGCTTGAGACGTGATATCTCTCCAAGTTCTCCAACCTGTGAATACCAAGATCGCCATAACGATCGCTGGAATAACCGTCCAGATTAACTCTAGTTTGTGATTCACTGGATAGAAAGTGGCCTTTCTGTCTTTGTTGTAACGGTATTTGAAAGCGAAGAATAACAATAAGGTATTCGTAGCAAAGAATGCAAACGTAACAACAGACATAGAAATCCAAAACATGCTATCTGTTCTTAGACCATGTTCTGAAGCAGCCACAGGTAAGAAATCAGGTTTAGCCACGATGAATGACCATACCCCTGCAATCGTTCCTAATGCCCAGAAAATAATCATTCCGTAAGCATTGGCGTTGTTATTTCCATCTAATGCTTCATCTGTATAATCAGAAGCAGCAAGAGACTTGTTTAACTTAATGCTTTTGCTGATTACGGAAATCGCAAGAGCAAAGAAGATAACGGATAAAAGACCTATTAGGTAAAACATATTCTTTATTTTAAGACAAGTTCAAAAATTAAATATCGTGGTGTAATGCTTCTGGCAAGAATGGGTGATTTTTCGCCACTAAACTTGCTTTTGTTAATTCTCCTGAGATCACATAGATGAAAGCAGAAGCGAAGACTGTAACCATTCCAAATTCTACTAAGCCGTAACCACCGTGCTTACCTACAACGCCTGGCATAATCATTTGGTAGAAATCAATGTAGTGACCAGCAATAATTAAGAAAGCAGCGATCTTTAAGAAGATACGTGTTCTCTTCGCATCACGTGTCATAAGAACTAAGAAGGGTAGTAAGAAGTTTAGAATTACCATTAATATTTCTGAACTTTTATACAATTTATCGTATCCTTCCCAACGCTCTAAGAAATAGATAGTTTCTTCCGGTAAGTTTGCATAGTAGATCAATAAGAATTGCTCAAACCATACGTAAGTCCAGAAGATAGAGAATGCGAACATAAACTTACCTAAATCGTGTAAGTGGTTCTCATTCACATAAGCCATTAAACCTTTGTCTTTCAAGTACAATACAGCTAATACGATAACTGCATAAGTAGTCACGTGCCAAGAAGCAAACATGTACCAACCGAACATGGTAGAGAACCAGTGTGTATCAATTGACATTACCCAATCCCAAGCAAAAATCGAGCTAGATGCACCGAAGATCACGATGAAAGCAGTACCGATTTTAACTAATTGATTGAAGTATTCTGTTCCGCCATTCAAATCCTCTTCTAATGATTTCTTGCGTAACATGTTCCAAAGAAGGATCCACAAAGCACCAAAACCAACTAAACGAATCAAGAAGAAGTTCTTATTCAAATAACCAGATTTCCCTGCAATGATTTTGTCATAGTTCGCACTTCCTACTTCTGTTACACCGTGGTGCATCCAGTGGAAAATAACGTCTCCTTTGAAGAAGAATGTTAAGATCAAGATAGGTAAGGAGATGTATAAGAACTTAGGGAAAGCCTCAGGAACACGCTTCATTACCGCAGACCAACCTGACTTAGTTAAGTATTGTAAAGAAACGAAGAACATACCTACTACAGCGATACCTGTAAAGAAGACTGCGTTCAACCAAACGTTCGCCCAAACGCGATTCATCCAATTGTAGTGCTCTTCTGCATCCGGTTGGTGAGAAACTGCTCCACCAGAAAGGTGTTCTGCAGCTGCTTCGTGTCCCGCCTTCGCTGCCTCATGACCTGCTGCCGCTACTTCGTGACCACCTGCTTCTCCTTTAGATAAAAGGTAAATACCAATAACTAAAGCAACAACGCCTGCGATGAAAGCATAAATGATTCTCTTTTTGCCTTCAGAGGTGAACTCAAAATGCTCCTCTACGTTTGCTGGGGAAAAATGTGAATGTCCCGCCATCTTGTTCTCTATTTTAATTTAAATGAATTTGATCTTATTGTTTTTGTAACTCGTGTACATAAAGTACGATTTTCCAACGGTTCTCTGAGGAAATTTGTGAACCGTGAGGCCACATACGTCCTTTACCATGTGTAATTACGTGGTAGATATGTCCGTCGTTAACGTCTTTCAATGCATCACTTGAGTATACCGGTACCCCTTTGTAAGCTTTTGCAACTAAGCCATCTCCTTTTCCTCCTTCACCATGGCAGTGTTGGCAGAAACGCTCGTATTGTTGCTTACCAGCCTCGATATTTTCTGGAGTAGCTGCTAATGGGTTTTTCAACAAAGCAGCTGAATACGAAAGGCTATCGTTAGGCACCGTTTTTGCTAATAATTCTTGTGCTAAGAACGCTTTCTTTAAGCTATCTGCACCCGAATATTTTTTACGAGGTACGGTACCCGAAACAGGTAAACGCATGTTCATCCCTAATGGGTTGATTTTGTTTGTGTCACCTTGTAACTGAGTCATCGGCTCGTAACCTACTGAATTGTACATGTTAGGTGCAAACTCTGTACCTGTATCGTTATGGTCATCTCCACAAGACAATAGTCCAGCTGTTAAGCCGACTAGTAAAGTGAATTTATGAATTGAATTGAACATATCTTCTTGAGAATTATTCGTTTAATTATTTAACATTTACTTCGATGGCTCCTGAATCTTTCAAGGCTTTCTTGATATCAGCTGCACTTACTTTGTTCTTATCCACGTTAATCGCCATGACAAACTTGTCATCTGTCGTACGAATATCTAATGGAAGCGTAGGATTACCTGGCCATAAGTCGTTTGAGATACAGAAAGTTGTTACAAGGCCAAAAGCCGTGAACAATACTGTTCCTTCAAATGTTACCGGAATCCAGTTAGGAAGTGCGAAGAAATCTTTACCTCCGATGATCATCGGCCAGTCAAACACCATCGTGTAGCTGATTAATGATAAAGCACAGATCATTCCTAAAGTACCGAACATAAAGGCAGCGATAGGTAAACGTGTGCGCTCATGTCCTACGGCTACGTCTAATCCGTGAATAGGGAATGGAGTAAATACGTCTTCGATTTTGATTCCTTTCGCTTTTACCTCGCCTACAGCGTGTAAAACCTCGTCCTCATCGTCATAAACTCCCAAAATGTAGTTAGTTGTCGAACTCATATTGTTTTAATTTCGAATTTCTAAATAAAAATTATTCTTCTGTTTTCTTTGCAGCCTTCGCTTTCTTCGCTGGGAAGTTAGACGAAACGCCTTTCATTACGGATTTCACTTCCGCCATATTTACCACTGGTAAATACTTAGCGAATAAGAAGAATAACGTAAAGAATAAACCGAATGAGAAGATGTAATCACCGATATCATACATCGTAGGAGAGAACATCGCCCAAGAGGATGGTAAGTAATCACGGTGTAATGAAGTCACGATAATTACGAAACGCTCGAACCACATACCTACGTTTACCACGATAGATAAGAAGAATGATACCATTAAGTTCGTACGGATCGCTTTAGACCAGAATAACTGTGGAGAGATAACGTTACAAGTCATCATCATCCAATATGCCCACCAGTATGGACCAGTAGCACGGTTAATGAAGGCATAGCTTTCATATTCCACACCTGAATACCAAGCGATAAAGAACTCAGTTAAGTAAGCGATACCTACGACTGAACCCGTTACCGTGATAACGATATTCATCATCTCGATGTGTTCGATCGTGATATAATCCTCTAATTTGAAAACCACACGTGTAATTAACAATAAGGTTTGTACCATCGCGAAACCTGAGAAGATCGCACCCGCCACGAAATACGGAGGGAAGATCGTCGTATGCCATCCTGGGATAACAGACGTTGCAAAGTCCATCGATACAATCGTGTGTACGGAAAGTACAAGAGGAGTAGAGATACCTGCTAAGATTAATGACATGTACTCATAACGTGCCCAAGTCTTAGAAGAACCTGTCCAGCCTAAGCTGAAGAAGCCATACCAGAACTTACGACCCGCTGTTGTAGCACGGTCACGAATAGTTGCTAAATCCGGTACTAGACCCATGTACCAGAATAATAAAGAAACGGATAAATACGTCGAGATCGCGAAAACGTCCCAAACTAACGGAGAGTTAAAGTTAACCCAAAGTGAACCGAACGCATTTGGAAGTGGTAAAGCCCAGTGAGCTAACCAAGGACGTCCCATGTGAGCTAAGATGAAAGATGCAGCACAAAGTACGGCAAAGATCGTCATCGCTTCCGCTGAACGGTTGATGGATGTTCTCCATTTTTGGCGGAACAATAATAATACGGCAGAGATCAAAGTACCCGCGTGACCGATACCAACCCACCATACGAAGTTAGTGATATCCCAAGCCCAACCTACGGTTTTATTTAATCCCCAAACGCCAATACCTTGCCACCAAGTGTAGAAAAGGCAATAAGCACCATAAATGAATACAAGACAAGAGATCCCGAATGCAATTTTCCATTCTTTCGTAGGTTCTCCCTCTACTTGCTTGCAGATATCGTGGGTAACATCGGAATAAGATTTTCCACCAGTAACTAGTTTCTCTCTTATGGGTGATACAACGTGCGACATATTTTTATTTACTGTTTTACGATTAAAAAATTATGCTTCTTTCTTAGCATCCTTGTTACGAACTTTCTTCAAGTAAGAGATATTAGGCTTCACGTTAATCTCTTCGATTACGTGGTAAGCGCGACCCTCTTTCTCTACTAATAATAATTTAGAGATCTCAGATGCTGGATCGTTCATATCTCCAAATGTAATCGCATTCGTAGGGCAAGATTGAGCACAAGCTACTTGAATTTCTCCATCTACTGGACGACGCTTCTCTTTCTTCGCTTCTAACTTACCAGCTTGAATACGTTGAACGCACATCGAGCATTTTTCCATCACACCACGAGAACGAACCGTTACGTCTGGGTTGATCACCATACGTCCTAAGTCGTTATTGAAGTTGAAATCGAAGTCATCAGTTTGGAAATAACGGAACCAGTTGAAACGACGTACTTTGTATGGACAGTTATTTGCGCAATAACGAGTACCAATACAACGGTTATACGTCATTTGGTTAAGACCTTCCGTTGAGTGAGTCGTTGCTAATACTGGACAAACAGTCTCGCAAGGAGCGTTGTTACAGTGCTGGCATAACATCGGTTGGAAAACTACCTCTGGATTATCAGACGCAATTTCTAATCCTTTCAAATCTTCTACCTCTGCATCAGAAGAGTAGTAACGGTCGATACGCATCCAGTGCATCTCACGACGGTTAATTACTTCTTGACGACCTACTACCGGTACGTTGTTTTCTGCGTTACATGAAACCACGCAAGCAGAACATCCTGTACACGTATTTAAGTCGATCACCATACCCCACGCGTGGTTATTGTATTCGTGACCGTTCCAAAGCGTTAAATCAGTCGCATCCTTTTCTCCTTCAGACGTTTTCACGCGAGGAGTGAAGCTTCCTGCTTTTGCATCTTTCGCAAAGTCAGCTAACACCGTCTCTTGAACGACTGCTTGACGTGCCATCACCGTTTGGTGCGTTTGCGTTTGAGCGATTTCTTTTGTCTCACCAGTTGAAGTAACTGAAACACCTGTTGTGCAGATACCTACACAAGCGCCATTTACTTCAGAGATGAATGGATAAGCGTTTACACCCACACCGTCTGCAGACTTACCTGCTTTCGTGCGACCGTAACCGATAGCAATCGCTACTGTATCTTGAGCTTGGCCTGGTTGAACTAAAACTGGAAGAGATACTTTGTATCCTTTCGCGCTTACTTCAACAACATCACCTTGCTTTAATTTTAATTTAGTAGCAGTTGGTTGCGAGATAGCCGCGTAATTGTCCCAACATGCTTTAGAAACTGGCTCAGGGAATTCTTGCAACCAAGGGTTGTTTGCTTGAGAACCTGTTCCTAAGCCTACTTTCTCGTAAACCGCGATTTCTAAACCAGTAGAAGACGCTGAATAAGACTTGCTGATGGCTGCTGCCGCTGCATTCACATCGACTGATGGGCTTGCAGAAGAAACTGTTGCAGCGTTTGGTTCAAATACACCATCGTGAAGTGCATTGTTCCAAGCTACTTTACCACCTTTTAAGATGTTTTGCTCCCAGTTACGCTCTAAGTAACCTGCAAAATCACCTGATAAACCAGCCCAAGTTAAGAAACTTGCTTGTGCTTGACGTGTTTTGAAGATCGTAGAGATCGTAGGTTGCGTTAATGAGTAGAAACCAGCTTTAGGCTCAGCATCATTCCAAGACTCTAAGAAGTGAGAATCTGGTGCGATGAATTGACATAAAGAAGCCGTCTCATCAGCGCGATCGTTTGTTGCTAAGCTCACACCTACTTTTGGTAAAGCAGCCGCTAGAGCAGCACCCATTGGGTGGTTGTAAACTGGGTTTGCATTGTAGAAGATAACCGCTGCAATAGAACCAGCGCTAGCTTCTTTAATGAAATTAGCCATCGCCATGTCGTTACCTTGACGGTAGTTTACAGCTAAGCCTGTATTGATAGTCGTGCCATAAGCGCCTACTAAAGCGTTAGTAGCAGCAACAATTTTTTGAACTTCTGGGTCATTTGAACCAGCTACGATGATCGAAGCGCCTTTTGAAGCGACTAAGTCTTTCGCTGCTTTCTCTAAATGATCAACTTTAACCGAAGCACCTGCGATGCTAGCCGCTCCTGTTAATTTCGCTACTGCGTTATATAATGCAACCGCCACTAAACCCTCTTGAGATGGCTTGTAAGCAGCACGGTAATCAGCATTAGCACCTGTGTTAGATAAGATAGTCTCAAATTGGTAGTGACGAGACATGTCTTTCTTTCCTCCTTTTTCAGAGCTAACACGGCGAGTGATCGCCCATTGTGCAGCAAATTCAGTAGGAGCAATCCAAGAGCCTAAGAAATCAGCACCCAAGGAAACAATCGTCTTAGCTTTGCTGAAATCAATGTTAGGTAAAACGCCACCGTGTGCTTGTGTTAAACCATAAGCTGGGTTTGCGTCATAGGTGATGTGTTGTGTTGTTGGGTATTTCGCTGCGAAGTCTGCAATCACTTTCTTCGTAGTAGGAGAAAGGATGGTATTAGAAACGATGCGGATTTGACCACCTTTGGCAGCCACCTCAGCTAACTTCGCTGTAAAATCTTTATCTAAAGAAACCCAATCCGTTGCTTTACCAGCAGCTTGAGGACCTTTTAATTTTTCATTATCATATAGACTCAAAACAGAAGCATGCGCGCGACCTGAAAGCACACCCTTCGAGATCGAAGATGACTTGTTCCCTTCGATTTTGATCGGACGACCTTCACGTGTCTTCACTAAGATCGATGCGTAGTCACCACCATCTGTATACGTAGACGCATACCAGTTAGCGATAGTTGGCTCGACATCTTCCGGCTTGTTTAAGTAAGGAATCGTGTTCTTTACTGGAGACTCACAAGCTGCTAAAGACACAGCCGCTACTCCAAAACCTAACATCTTTAAGAAATCACGACGATGAGTGCCCGCTCCATCAACTAAAGAATCTCCTTTAGCATCCGTTTCAGATGGCATATTGCCAAACTCATTGTGGATATTTTTGACAAACGATGGCTCATTGGTTAACTCCTCAATCCCTTTCCAATACCTCTTGTTCGAATTTTCCATATAATCTTTCTTATTCAGACTAAAATTTTATTTCTATTAATAGTGACACTTAGAGCACTCTAAGCCACCGATGTTTTGAACTTTCAAAGGAGTCTTGCTATCCTTATTGTGTACCTCTACTAATTTATCGTAGTAAGCGTTGCCTTTTGCATTTACGTCTGTTTGACGGTGGCAATCGATACACCAGCCCATTGTTAATGAAGAACGTTGTTCTACCACTTCCATCTTTTCGATTTCGCCGTGGCAGTTCTTACACTCTAAACCACCTACGTTCGTGTGTTGCGAGTGGTTGAAATACGCTAAGTCAGGTAAGTTATGAACACGTACCCATTGGATCGGCTCATCTTTCTCTAATGCTTTGTAGATTTTTTGATTCTCTGGAGACTCACGCTTGATCGCGTTGTGGCAGTTCATACAAATGTTCGCCGAAGGAACGTTTGCACCTTTTCCCTCATAAACTCCTGTGTGACAGTAGTTACAGTTGATTTGGTATTGACCTGCGTGTAATTTGTGAGAAAATTTAATCGGTTGCTCTGGAGCATATCCTTGGTGGATACCTACGCCATATGCCGCATCGATTGTTGCTTTACCTCCTAATAATAGGACCAAAACAATTACTCCCGTCTTCACTGCCGAATTAGCAGCTAAGGACTTAGCATTTTCAGCTACTCTTGCGAAAAAAGGCTTGCTTTGATCAGCTTCAGCCTTTGAAAGTTTGCTTAATGAGTTAACAATCGATAATAAAGCGATTAACACAAGTACCATGATAATTAACAATCCTACTAAAAGGACTTCCATCATACCACCTGAAGAAGCTGCCGCTGCTGGAGCTGCCGCGCCTGCCGCTGGTGCTGCGCCTGCTGCCGGAGCCGCTGGAGCTGCATTCGATGCATCGATATAGGCGATAATACCTTTGATTTGAGCTTCTGAGAAGTTCGGATAAGGAGTCATAGCCGCCTTGTTAAACTTGTTGTACAAGTCATTCGCATACTTGTCTCCTGAAGCGATAACTGCTTGTGGATTGTGCACCCATTTAACGATCCATTCAATCGGACGACGCTCGCTAACTCCCTTTAAGCCAGGACCTACCAATACCTCATCTGTGGATGCGTGACATGCCGCACAGTTGTTTTTAAATAGTGTTTCACCTTCCGCTGCATCTTGTGCAAACGTTGCTGTAGTCGCAGCAATTAGGAATAAGAAGGAAAATAGAAACTTAACGAGAGTTAATTTTTTGCAACACATAAATATAGATTTTCTCATTTTAATTCAGTCCGCAAAACTACAATTCGATTTTTTAGGAAACAATTAATTCTGCATTCAATTTTTGGATTTTTTTAATCGCAATTATTATTTAGAATTTTTCAAAATAAGTCCTTTAAATTAAAATTGAACTATTTTTAGAATATTTTGTATAATGTGTATGGGCACAAAAAAACCTTCCGGATTGGAAGGTTTTCTGAGGTTTCGAGCGGATTCGAACCGCTGTAGAAGGTTTTGCAGACCTCTGCCTAGCCACTCGGCCACGAAACCAATTAATTGGGATGCAAATTTAGCTTTTTTTAATGAAGGAGCAAAGGTCTGGGTGAAAAAAATAGTGAACAGTGGACAGTCGTCAGTTGTCAGTGGACAATGGTCGGTAGTCAGTCCGGTGGAACATTTACCATTCACCATTTACCATCCACCATCTTTAACTCTATACTCTCTACTCTATACTCTATGCTCTACTTTAAGATAATGTGAAAACCGAAATTTCCGGCGGCATCCCAACTCTCCCCGGATAACCTAAATAGCCATAGCCCCGATTCACATAGATTTGTTGTTCGCCTTCCTGGTATAACCCTGCCCATTGTTTGTACACATATTGAGCTGGTGACCAGCGCATTTCGGCGATTTTAACCCCAAATTGTGTTCCGTGTGTATGGCCCGCAAAAGCCACATCGATGTCTTTGTATTTCTTGGTTACTTCCGCATTCCAGTGATTAGGATCGTGAGATAAAAGTAGTTTCGCAGAAGCCTCTTCTGTTCCTTTGTGCGCTTTTTCTAGATTCCCGTACCATGGGAAACGGCCTAATCCGATGTTTTGGACACCAATAATGGCTAATTTTTCACCTGATTCTTCTAGGAATCGATGCTCATCCATTAAAAGATCCCAACCCATTAATTCATGCGCTTTCATTAAGTCTTTTAGATTTTGTTTTTTGGCTGCAGGACTCGCCCAGCGCACATAATCGCCATAATCGTGGTTCCCTAGCGTACTGAAAACACCTAGAGGAGCTTTGACCTTATTGAAAACATCGAAGTAATTTTGCACCTCTTTGGACTCATTATTCACTAAATCCCCGGTGAAGAAAACGACGTCCGCTTTTTCGCGCATCAGCATCTCCACACCCCCTTTAACAGCCGTTTTATTGAAAAATGAACCTGTATGGATGTCAGAAATTTGGGCGATTTTCAAGCCTTTGAAGGCAGAAGGCAAGCCTTTGATTTTTAAGGGAATATGCTCTACCGTATAATCATGGGCCCCTGAAATAATGCCAAAAGCAAAGGTAGCAGCCGGCACTGCCCCCACAGCTAGTGCGGCTTGGGACAGGAATTCGTGGCGAGAAATAGCACTAGGGTCTTTTTTGAGTACTTTTTTAGTGCCCCAGCGGAAGAAACGGGTGATATCTTCTAGTAATAAGAAGATAATAATAAACAGTTTAGTGATAACGGAGATCATAACGATCGCCATAAAGGTGATCCGGATTTCATTTTTCCAAGCATGCAATGGCAAGGCATTATAGGAAATGATCCCTACTAGAATGAAGGCGGTAAATCCCCAAAAGGTATTTTTAGCGATTTTTTGAATGCTTTGGCGGGAGTTTCTGAAAGCGGTTTTGACAGCCATCCAAACATAATAGTCCAGCGCGATTAACACAATACTGATAAAAGGCACAAAAAACATTTTATTCATAGCACTTAAACTATCTTTGCGATTCAATTGTTCCAAAGGTGCAAAATTACATGAAAAAGACGATAAGTATTTACGGGGGCGGTTGGGTAGGCGCACCATTGGCATTTAAATTAGCTTTAGCGGATTTCGACGTCCGCGTTTCAGCTTCGAGTGTTCACGCGCAAGCGGCCCATCCGAAAATCAAGGTGTTGGATTTCAGAGCAGAACCCGATATGCCAGCAGAAAACTGGACTTCGATGATTGATTCGGAAGTGCAGATTTGGGCGATTCCTCCACGCCGCAAAAAGAATTCAGAAGAGACATATCTGTCAATTTTGCAGGCTTGGGTAGATAATTTACCCACTTCTGGTGTTAAAAAACTCATTTTCCTTTCATCGACATCCGTTTATTCAAACGTGTCCGACACGGTCGATGAAAACTCCGCGATTAATGAGGATTCGTTGATGGCCAAAGCAGAAGCCATCGTTTCCTCCTCCAAAGTCCCTTCCCTTATTTTGCGTTTAGCAGGTCTAATGGGTGGCGATCGTTTTGTAGGAAAGTACTTCTCTGGCAAGAGAAATGACGGAGCTAATTGCCCCATCAATTATGTACACAAAGATGACGTGGTTGCTTTAGTGGCTTTAGCTGCTGAAAAAATCGAATCGGGCATTTACAATATTGTTGCCCCTATCCACCCCACTAAAGGTGAAGTAGGCGAAAACGACATCGAACGCCGCGGTCTTCCAGCGGGCTATTGGGATTATTCAGTTACTTGTTTAGGCGGAAAAGTGGTAAATGGCGATAAGATCTGCGATGAATTGAATTACGAATTCAGATGGCCGGATCCCCTTCAGTTTCCTATCTAGAGAAAGTTGAATTAATGGTAAATGGTAAGTGGTAAATGGTGAATGTTTTTAGGGTATATCCCCTGAAAATATTACACAGTTAACTCTGAAATCGCTAACCAGGCCATTAAACCAGGACCTATCGATAGAGATGCCTCATCAATATCAAACCC
>JBMSJH010000018.1:0-15406 GCA_049418705.1 Aquirufa sp. | reverse complement strand
ACAACACGGACCTATCAACGGTATGTGGGGATTCATCTTTGGTAACATCTCTCAGGTGAACCAATTGATCCCAGTGGTTGCTTCTAACCAAAAAGCAGTAGATGAGTTACGTGCAGTACGTGCTATCTATTACTTCATGGCAGTAGATGCATTCGGTAATGTGCCTATCGTTACAGATAACAAATCATCTGCAGCGACTAAGACTCGTGCTGAAGTGTATAACTTTATCGTTTCTGAGTTAACTTCTGCTATCCCTAACTTGCCAGCAGGTAAGGCTTACTCTCGTATGACTCAAGATGCTGCTAAAGCATTGTTAGCGAAGGTATACTTAAACGCAGGTGTGTACAAAGGAGCTACTGAGTGGCAAAAAGCATATGATACAGCTGATCAAGTAATCAAATCTTCGAACAACTGGTCATTGTCTTCTTCTACTTTGTCTAACTTTATCGTTCAAAACCAAGGTTCAAACGAGAACATATTTGCTATCCCTTTCGATTCTTTCAAAGCGGGTGGTATGAACTTCCAAATGAGAACGTTACACTATGCTAACCAACAAACGTATGGTTTAGGTAACTCTCCTTGGAACGGTTTCTGTACTTTAGCTGATTTCTACAACTCATTTGAGTCTGGTGACTTACGTGGTGCTATGTGGATCAAAGGACAGCAATATGCTGCTTCTGGAGCTAAGTTAAAAGATGCAAAAGGTGCTGATTTAGCATTCGTTGCGGATTGGGAAAAAGATCAAATGACTGATGCTGATGCAGTTTACCAAGTAGCTGGTATCCGTTCTCAGAAATATGAGATCCAAAAGAACAACCCGAACGGTGACCAATCAAATGACTACGTATTCTTACGTTTAGCTGACGTTATCTTAATGCGTGCTGAAGCTGCTTTCCGTTTAGGAAACACAGCTCAAGCGTTGACAGATATCAACACTATCCGTACTCGTTCAGGTGTTGCTCCTTTAACTGCGGTTACTGCTGACGATATCTTAGCTGAGCGTGGACGTGAGTTAGCTTGGGAAGGATGGAGACGTAACGACTTAATTCGTTTCGGGAAGTTCTCTGTAGAGCGTAAGTTCATGAAGGTTACAGACAAGACGCGTGAATTGTTCCCAATTCCACAACCACGTCGTGATGCTAACCCATTATTGACTCAAAACCCAGGATATTAATCTGTAGGTTTTTGATAGAAAGGCAGAACCATTTGGTTCTGCCTTTTTGTTTTATATGCCCCTAGTATTTTGTAATTTTGTGACGCAAAAAATCACGCTTTTAGGATGAAAAATTTCAGTTTAATCACCCTTCTTTCCATCGCTTTATTTTCTTGTTCTCAGAAAGAGGATACCCTTTTCGAAGAGTTGCCTGCTGATCAAACCGGTATCGATTTTGTGAACCGTAGTTTGGAGAAAAAAGAGTTCAATATCTTCAATTACCGCAACTTCTATAATGGTGGTGGTGTGGCTATCGGAGACGTGAATAATGATGGACTTTCGGATCTATTTGTTACTTCTAATTTCGAAGACAATAAGTTGTATTTGAATAAGGGTGCGATGAAGTTTGAGGATATTACGGTGAAGTCTGGGATTGTGGGAAAGAAGTTCTGGTCGACTGGGGTGACTTTTGCTGATGTGAATGGGGATGGTTTGATGGATATCTATGTATGTAATTCGGGATCACGTGATCAACGGGGTAACCAGTTGTACATCAATCAAGGAATCAAGGGAGGCGTTCCTACGTTTAAGGATCAGGCTAAAGAGGCTGGTCTCGAAGATGGTGGATTTTCTACGCATGCGGCTTTTTTTGACTATGATCGCGATGGCGATTTAGATATGTATTTGTTGAATAATAGTTTCACCCCGATTGATAAGTTAGGGTATACGAACTTACGTGACGAGCGTGATAAGTTAGGCGGTGATAAACTGTTTAGAAATGATAGCAAGGATGGAAAGGAACTTCATTTTACCGATGTGTCGGAATCGGCGGGTATTTATGGAAGTTTGATTGGTTTTGGTTTAGGAATTACGATAGGCGATGTCAATAATGACAACTGGCCTGATATTTATATTTCGAATGACTTCTATGAACGTGATTACTTATACATCAACCAGCACGATGGCACGTTCAAGGAGGATTTAGAGAATGAAATGCCGCATATTTCGTTGAGCTCGATGGGAGCTGATATGGCGGATTTAAATGATGACGGTTACATGGACATCTTCGTGACGGACATGTTACCGGGAGATGATCGCCGCTTGAAGACCACCTCTGTTTTTGAGGGATATAATTTAGTGGAGTTGAAGAAGAAGCGCGGGTTTTGGCATCAATACATGCGCAATAACCTGCAGCTGAATAATGGCGATGGGACGTTCTCTGAAGTGGGTCAATTAGCCGGTGTTCATGCAACAGACTGGAGCTGGGGTGCTTTGATTTTCGACATGGATAATGACGGGAAGAAGGATATTTTCGTGGCGAATGGTATTGCCAAAGACCTAACAGATCAAGATTTCGTCGATTTCTTAGGTGATCGCAACACGATGCAGCAGATGTTGGATGGAAAGAAATTTGACTATAAAGAGTTTACGGATAAGATCTCTTCTGTGCCTATTCCGAATTATGCCTTTAAAAATGAAGGTGATTTAAAGTTCTCGAATCAGGTGAAATCTTGGGGATTAGAAGGTCCAGGATTCTCGAATGGTTCAGCCTATGGCGATTTAGATAATGATGGGGATTTAGATTTAGTCGTGAATAATGTGAACTCACCCTTGTCTATCTACAAGAACAAGACAAATGAGAAGTTGAAAAACCATTATTTGACGGTTCACTTGAAAGGCACGGATCGCAACTTGAATGGTATTGGAGCACGTGTGACGGATAATCAGAAAGGCGGATTCAAAGTCTTGCAACAAATGCCTATCCGCGGATTCCAATCTTCGAGTGATCACCAGATGGTGTTTGGTTTAGGAGCGAATGGAGTGATTGACTCGGTACAGGTTTTATGGCCAAACGATAAAATCGAAACGATTAAATCAGTGAAGTCGGATCAGACAATTACCTTGAAGCAAGAGAATGCGAAGGAGATCTTCCATTTCTTTGAGGCAAAGCAGACACCTATTTTTGCGGATGTGACGTCAGGGCTTTTGGATTATCTACACGTCGAAAGTATGTTTAATGACTACGATCGCGATGTGTTATTGAAACAAAAGTATTCAACTCAAGGTCCAGCGCTGGCAGTGGGTGATGTGAATGGTGATGGTCTAGAGGACATTTATTTAGGTGGGGCTGCAGGTCAGATTAAGAAATTATTCATCCAAAAAGCCGGAGGTAAATTCGTGGATTCTCCTCAAGCTGACTTTAGTTTAGATCAAACGACAGAAAACACGGACGCGATTTTCTTCGATGCGGACAAGGATGGAGACCAGGATTTATTCGTCGTGACGGGTAGTAATGAGTTTGCGGAGAATGCACCGGAATTGCATGATTTATTGTACTTAAATGATGGGAAAGGAAATCTGAAACGCGATATTCGATTCCCAATGATTTATGAGAATGGATCAAGTGTCTCGGCAGCGGATTACGATAAAGATGGCGACATCGATTTATTCGTGGGAACACGGATGGTGAATGCAAAATACGGTCAAAGCGCGCAAAGCAATTTATTCATTAACGATGGAACCGGAGGATTTAAGAACCAATCGAAACGCTACATGCCGCAGGTGACTGACTTAGGGATGGTAACGGATTCAGAGTGGTCTGATGTCAATGGGGATGGATATGTGGATTTAGTGGTGACGCAAGATTGGGGTCCGGTAGTCGTGTTTAAAAACGAGAGAGGTAGAAAATTGACGAAGCAGGAGCCGGTGGTTGGATCAGAAGGTCTTTGGTCTTGTGCTAAGCCAGCAGACATTGATGGCGATGGAGATATGGATTTTGTGCTGGGGAATTTTGGCCTAAATTCTAAGATTAAAGCATCTGTCGAGGCTCCAGCCTATTTACACGTGGGTGATTTCGATAAGAATGGGGTGGTAGAACAAATTATCTCTTGCGTGACGGAGGATGGAAATACCTATCCAATGGTGTTAAAAGGCGAGATGCAGCGTGCGCTTCCGATGATTAAAAAGAAGTTTATCAAGTACAAAGATTACGCGAATAAGACGGTGGAGGAATTATTCACGGATGAGCAGCGAGAAGGTGCGACTGTGAGACAAATTCAAACGACGTCTTCTTCCTTCATGATCAATGATGGGAAAGGTAATTTCACCTTCCAAGCGCTGCCTTATCAAGCCCAGTTTTCGCCTATCCGCGCGATTCAAACAGGGGACTTCAATAAGGATGGCAAACTAGATATTTTATTAGCAGGTAATTTCTTTGATTCTCTTCCTGAGTGGGGGCGTTTCGATGCGAATTATGGCCTTCTATTAGAAGGACAAGGAAAAGGTAAATTCGCCGTGAAATTATCGAAGCAAACCGGATTTAAAACCCTCGGTCAAGTACGTAATATGGCACTCGTAAAAGGAGGAAAGTCGACTTACGTGGTTTTGGCCAAAAATGATGAAAAAGCCCAAGTATTTAAATTTTAAAACAATGCGTACCCAAAATTATCTATTCACACTCTTATTTTCTGTAGCTCTTTTTGCCTGTAACTCAGGCGATGACGTAGTGCTTTTCGAAAAATTAGATGCCGAAAAGACACACATTGATTTTGCTAATAATATCACCGAAACCAAGGATTTCAATATCTTGGATTACCTGTATTTCTATAACGGTGGTGGGGTTTCTGCGGGAGACATCAACAATGATGGTTTAGTAGATTTATTTTTTGTTTCGAATCAAGGCAAGAACAAATTGTACTTGAACAAAGGGGAGATGCAATTTGAAGATATCTCCGTTAAGGCAGGAATCGAAGGCTTCTCCGACTGGAAAACAGGTGTGACCATGGCCGATGTGAATGCGGACGGTTTCTTAGATATCTATGTCTGTGCGGTAGGGAATTATAAAGGATTAGAAGGATCAAATGAATTATATATTAATAACGGGGACAATACGTTCACCGAGAAGTCGAACGAATACGGTTTAGACTTTACCGGTTTCTCCACGCAAGCAGCTTTCTTCGATTACGATAAAGACGGTGATTTAGATTGCTATTTATTGAATCACGCCGTGCACAACACGCGTTCGTATGACCGCGTTAACACACGTTCATTAAAGGATAACGAGGCGGGGGATTATTTGTACCGCAATGACAAAGGGAAATTTGTTGATATCTCAAAAGAGTCAGGCATCTACCAAGCGGCTATGGGCTACGGTCTAGGCATTTCGGTGGCAGACATAAATAACGACGGCTGGCTAGATATCTATGTGAGCAATGACTTCCACGAGGATGATTACTATTATATTAATCAAAAAGACGGTACCTATAAAGAAGGCATTCGTGATCACTTCAAGCACTTAAGTCGTTTCTCGATGGGCTCAGATGTGGCCGATATCAATAACGATGGGTTCCAAGATGTGATGACCTTGGATATGTATCCGGATGATGAGAAAGTGGAGAAATCGTCGGTGGGAGAGGATCCTTTGGACATCTACATGTACAAATTGCAATTCGGTTATTTCAATCAATACTCGAGAAACTGCCTTCAATTGAATATGGGAGGCCAAAAATTCTCAGATATCGCTGCCTCTTCCGGCGTTGCCGCGACGGACTGGAGCTGGAGCACCTTGATGAACGATTACGATGGGGATGGAATTAAAGACATCTTCGTTTCGAATGGTATTTTACGTCGTCCGAACGACTTGGATTATTTGAAATTCGTGATCGGCGATTCACTTCATTATGGCTTGCCTACCTCAGAGAAATTAGACCAAGAGGCGATTGATTTAATGCCGGATGGCCGTGTGCACAATTATATTTTCAAAGGCGCGAAGGATTTACGTTTCGTAGACAAGTCTTTGAAATGGGGTTTTGAGGACAAAGGCGTTTCAAATGGATCTACCTATGCCGATTTAGATAACGACGGGGACTTAGACTTAGTGACGAATAATTTGAACGAAAAGGCGGGTGTGTACCAAAACAACAGTCGTCAATTATTAAAGCACAACTTCGTTAAAATCAAATTCAAAGGAGATGGCGGTAATACGTTTGGTGTAGGAGCTAAGGTCATCTTGAAAACAAAGGATGGTCAGCAATTACAGCAAATGATGCCGACACGTGGTTTCATGAGTTCGGTGGAACCTACTTTACTTTTCGGAATTGGAGATTTACAGCAGGTGGATGAGATGCTAGTCATTTGGGAAAATGAGAAGATGCAGATCATTAAAAACCCAAAGATCAACACTACACTCACGATGGAGCAGAAGAATGCGAACGTGAATGTGAAAGATTATCAATTCTCCGCACCAGTGAAGCCTCTTTTCGAGGAGGTGACTGCGGGTGTAAGTTTCCCTTACCAGCACCAGGAAAACGTCTATTTCGACTTCAATCGGGAACTGTTAATTCCTTTCAAAGTATCGATCGAAGGGCCTAAAATGGCCGTGGGAGATGTGAATGGGGATGGATTAGAAGATGTCTACGTGGGAGGCGCGAAGTACCAGGCTGGACAATTATTATTGCAGAAAGGGGCTGGTTTTGTCGTATCCAATCAGCCGGTGTTCAAAGCAGATTCCTTGTACGAGGATGTGGATGCCTTATTCTTCGATGCGGATGGCGATAAAGACTTAGACTTGTATGTGGTGACAGGGGGTAATGAATTTTATGACCAAATGCCGGAGCAATTCGATCGTCTGTATACAAACGACGGGAAAGGTAATTTCTCTAGAGCATTGAATGCCTTACCTCCGATGTACGATAATAAATCCGTGGTTCGACCATGTGATATCGATCGCGATGGAGATACCGATTTATTCGTAGGTGGCCGCGTGGTAGGATATTCTTACGGTGCATCACCTCGTTCGTATTTATTAGTGAATGATGGTAAAGGACACTTTGCAGACAAGACAGTGGCTTTAGCTCCGGAATTGCGTGAGGCGGGGATGTTGACGGAGGCGATTTGGACAGATATTGATCAAGATGGAGATGCGGATTTAACGGTGGTGGGTGATTGGATGCCGATCAAAACCTTTGAAAATAACAAAGGCAAATTCAAGCTGATTGAGAATGGTTTAGAGGAGATGACCGGTTTCTGGTCGGGAATTACGGCGGCTGATTTTGACAAAGATGGCGATATGGATTTCATCGTAGGAAATCTAGGGACGAACACGAAACTGCGCAAAGAACTAGGTGGTCAATTGCGTATGCAGATCAAGGATATCGATAAAAACGATACGAAAGAACACATTGTTTCCTATAACCGCGGCGATGATTGGTTCCCTATCAATAGCAAGGATGAGATGGGAAAACAGATTCCGAGCATCATCAATAAAAAGTATACGGCTTACCATATGTTTGCTGGTAAGACGGTAGAGGAAATTTTTGGAGATAAGGAATTAGAGGGGGCAGACGAAAAACGAGTGAATACGTTCGAGTCAGTTTACCTAGAAAACCAAGGAAACAAAACCTTTAAAATGGTCCCACTTCCTGCTTTGGCACAGGTATCTAAAATTATGGTATTGCGCACGGAAGATGTGGATAAGGACGGAAACTTGGATGTGATCGTCGGTGGAAACTTCAACGGTGCATCGATGTATCAGGCACGTTATGACGCGTTCTTTGGCCTCATTCTAAAAGGAAATGGAAAAGGAGGATTTAATCCATTAATTCCAACGGATACAGGATTGATGCTTGAGGGTGATATTCGCGATATAAAGCAGGTGAAAACTACAGCGGGTATTTTGTATCTAGTGGCTCGCAATAACGAAAAACTGCAGGTATTTAAGAAATTATAGGATGCGGACACTGCTGGCTCTTGCCCTCTTCACGGTATTCTCTTATGAGTTTCCTAGTTGCTCGAACAAAGCGGCGGAAGGGAAAGAGCTTGCAAAAACCTATTGCGCGTCTTGTCACATGCTTCCAGACCCGGCTATGTTGCCTAAAAATGTGTGGCAATACAGCACTCTTCCTTACATGGGCATCATGATGGGGGTGGACAAAGAGATCGGAATGCTGGAGAAACCGCTTTCAGATTATACCATTCTAGGGCCAGGGTCTCAGATGATTCCTGATGAAGACTGGGAGAAAATCAAGGCCTATTATCTAGAGGAGGCACCTAAGAACTTGGAGATGCCGGCCTATCAGCCATTAGCAAAACAAACGATTTTCGAGGCAGAACCTATCGTAGCCACCTTACCGGGGACCACTTTACCCAATATGACGGCCGTTCGTATTGATACGCGTCATAAACAAATTACCGCGGGAGACCAGTCGAATCGCGTGATTTGGAAATGGGATCTAGCTGGTAAATTACTTCAAACGAAGACGAATCAGGATGCCTTGACAGATATTACCGCTTCAGGTTCTGAGACATTATATACCTTCATCGGTACAACAACGCAAGCCAATCCAGATGTGAATGGCTTTGTGAGCAATGCTGCTACCGGGAAAAAGGTGATTCAAGGTTTGAATCGGCCTATCAGCCTTGTCTCTGCGAATTTAGATGGGGAGCCAGGAGATGAATTAATTAGCTCTGAGTTTGGATTTAAAGTAGGCGGGATGTCGGTGTGGAAACTCAAGAATGGGGTCTATCAAAAGCAAGTACTAAATCCCCAAACGGGAGCAACAAAATCTATCGTGCGTGATTTTACGGGGGATGGGAAACCGGATATTTTGGCACTTTTTGCGCAAGGGGACGAACGCATTTTACTTTATGAGAATGAGGGTGGGATGAAGTTTAAAGAAAAGCAGTTGTTGCGCTTCCCTTCTATTTATGGGTCCTCGTCCTTTGATATCGCGGATATCGATGGAGATAAAGACTTCGATATTGTGTACTCCGCTGGAGATAATGCCGATTTTACAACCGTCTTGAAACCCTACCACGGGGTTTATGTCTTTGAAAATACGGGTGGGCTGAAATTCAAGCAAAAAGCCTTTTTCTCTCAAAATGGTGCGACTAAAGTCATGCCCGCTGACTTCGATGGCGATGGCGATCCGGATTTGATATCCATCGCTTTATTCCCTGACGTGGCGGCAAGACCTGGTGAGGGAGCGATGTATTTTGAAAATAAAAAGGGGACTTTTGTTCCGATGACTTTACCGATTGAACATTTAGGTCGCTGGTCTGTGATGGACATTGGAGATCTAGATGGGGATGGAGATTTAGATGTGGCGTTGGGATCGCATGCGGTGGCTAAATTCCCACAAGGAGGATTCGATCCTCAATGGAAGCAGGCAAAAGGTCTGCTCATTTTACGAAATAAAACCAAATGAAATTAGGCCTAAGAGTATTGATTTTACTGCTACTATGTGGCTCGATCGCGCATGCGCAACGCAGAGGCTATGTCATTTTCTCAGGGAAGATTATTGATGTGGAAAATAAGGCGCCTATTGTGGGGGCTTCGGTGTTTTTCTCCGGTTCTTCTGCGGGTGGAACAACCGATTCTTTGGGTCAATTTACCGTGACGATCGCGGCACGTTCTTACCAAGTAATCGCTCGAAGTCTAGGCTATAAATTCAAGACATTTAAACTCGATCTCTCTAAAAATACCCAAACAACGATTGAATTAGAGCGTGCAGAGCAATTATTAGGCGAGGTGGTAATTACTGCTGAAAAGGCTGATGCGAACGTGAATCGGGCGATGATGGGGGTGGAAAAGATGTCTTCGAAGACTTTGAAAAAACTTCCTACCTTGATGGGAGAGGCGGATGTGATTCGCAGTATTTTATTGCTACCTGGCGTTTCGACGGTGGGTGAAGGTGCCTCAGGTTTCAATGTGCGTGGAGGTAATGTGGATCAAAACCTCGTTTTATTAGATGGCGTTCCTTTGTTTAATACCTCCCATTTGTTCGGTTTTTTCACCGGCTTTAATGCGGATATGGTACAGGATTTAAGTTTGTACAAAGGCGGTATCCCATCGATGTTTGGCGGTCGCGCATCATCCGTTTTAGATGTGCGTGTGAAGGAAGGGGATTTTGAAAAATGGTCATTGCAAGGTGGTGTGGGTCCTATTTCGTCCCGGATATTAGTGGATGGGCCGCTAGTGAAAGGAAAGACCTCGTTGATCGTGGGTGCCCGCGGATCGATTTCGGATTTCTATATGCAGTATTTCCCTAATCCGAGTTTAGCGAAAAGCAAGGCGGATTTTTATGATGTGAACTTTAAGTTGACGCATCGTTTTGGGAAAAATCAGCGTATCTCTTTATCGGGTTATGCGAGTAATGATGGATTCAAATTTGCGCAGGATACCCTGTATTCTTGGAATACGAAGGCGCTAAGTTTCAAGCATAATGCCTTAATTAAAGGCGATATATCCCATAATTTTACCGCTTTCTATAGCGATTATACGTATGGTATTGAGGGCCAAAAACAAGGCTTAGAATTCCTTTGGAAACCATCCATCATTCAAACTTCGGTAAAAGAAGAGTTAAGTAAAGACATCGGTAAATATGGGCGAATCGATTTAGGTGCGGAACTATCTGCCTTTGCGAATGATGCGGGCAGCTTTTTGCCCAATTCTTCGTCTTCTAAAGTAGATAAATTTGCCATGCCTACTGAACATACGCGGGAGATGGCGGCCTATGTAGGCCATAGCTTGCCTTTAGGTAAAAAACTGAGTTTGGATTATGGTCTTCGCTATGCCTCATATCAATTACTAGGTCCAGGGGATTTCTACCAGTATAAGCTAGGCACACCACGTGAGATCAATACGATAACGGATACCTTACATGCCACTTCTTCTGATGTAGTCGCGAGTTATGGAGGCTTCGAACCACGATTATCATTAGCGATTAAATTAGATACGAGCTTCTCTATCAAAATTGGTTTCAACCGCATGCAGCAATTCCGCCATTTATTATCGAATACGATGGCCGTTTCGCCGTCGGATATTTGGAAGAATTCGAATCAACAGATTCCCCCTCAAATCGCGGATCAATATTCCATTGGTTTCTTCAAGAACTTCACAAACGCCTCGAATGCTGTCTTCGAAACCTCAGCGGAGTTCTATTACAAGAACCTGAATAATGTGGTCGATTACGTGGATGGAGCGCAATTATATTTGAACCCCACAGTGGAAACCCAATTATTAGTGGGTAAAGGCTTAGCTTATGGCGCGGAATTCTTTTTGAAAAAGTCGCGGGGAAAACGTCTAACAGGATGGATTTCCTATACCTATGCCAGAACGTTTAGAACGATTCAGGCGAATGAAAATCAGAAAGAGGCGAACTTTGGGATTCAGTTCCCAGCGAATTTTGATACGCCTCACACCTTTAAGTTTGTGTTGAATAACCGCTGGACAAACCGCATCTCATTTAATGCGAACTTTACCTACACGACGGGTCGCCCAATCACGTATCCGAATGGGCGTTACAAGATCTATTCGTTTAACGATCTGTATGATTATGCCGTGGCGACTGGTATCTTCCCGCGTCCTGGTTTGGACCAAACCTCCTATACCTACAACGGCACGAAGTACACGTATTTGACTTCCAAAGAAATCAAGGAATTACTAGATGGCTATTCTACCGCCTCGTTTACCCTTCGAAACGCAGAACGAATTCCCGATTACATCCGACTAGACGTGGGAATTACGATCGATCCTAAACCCGGCAAGCGCTGGCAGGGAAGCTGGAATTTCTCCATCTATAATTTACTAGGTCGCCAAAACGCCTATTCTGTTTACTTCCGTTCTTCCACCGGTGAAATCAACCAAGCGAAAACCTACCAGCTGTCGGTTTTAGGCGCCGCGATTCCATCCATCACCTATAACTTCAAATTCTAATGAGACACCTAATCCTATTTTTTTGTGCCTTGTTTCTTTTGAGTTCTTGCGAGACGGAGATCGAGGATTTTCAAACCCAAAACCTGAGTTCAGCTATCGTTGTCTACGGTGAAGTTTCCAATGTAGACGGCCCATACAACGTGCGTTTAAATTACGTGAGTGCCTATTCTCCCTACGATGCTACCCAATTTTCGGGTCAGCCCATTACGGATGCAAATGTGCGTCTAGTGGATGGAAACGGTAAAGAAACAGCCTATTACGAGAAGAGTAAAGGCTATTATTTAAGTCCAGCAGGATTTAAGGGAGTGGTAGGCGAAAAATACAAGCTGCGTATTAAGCTGCTCGACGGGAAAACGATTGAATCGAACTTCCAGACGGTGAGCCCAGCGCCTGAATTAGCCGATTTTACGTATTCATTTAAGAACGCGACTAAAGTCGAGGACATGCGTTTCCCTTTAACGGCCAGCATAAAAGACCCGAAGGCAACCGAAGATTATTATTTCGTGAAGCGTCAGGACTTCCGTCAATTCCTATTGACTTGTCCTCCGCCACCGGCACCACCTGCACCCGTACCACCATGTAATTGTAAATGTTGGCAAGCCCCTCAGAATACCCAGCCTTACCTCCTAGATGATTTCTTGCTAAGTGGGAAGAACTTATCCTTGGATTTAGGCCAATTGCCTTATGAAGATTTTACGGATTGGGTGGTGCAACTAGATGTATATTCGATACCGAAGGAAGCGCATACCTATTGGAAGCGATTAGAGGATCAGCGGAAGTTAAGTGGAGGTATTTTTGACAAAGTTCCTGCACAAGTCACTGGTAACTTAAAATGTACGAGCGATCCAACCCAGGAAGTATTAGGCTACTTTATGGTAGGAGGTTTGACACAGAAACGTATGACGGTGGATCGCTTTAATGGGATTCCTACAGATGCTTACCAAAAACTTTTGTTCTACGTAGACTTCAATAATATTCGCTACAAAGACATCCCACTTTGGAATTGCAAAGACGCAGCATTCATCAAATATAATCTTGGATATTCCTTGCCTCCATTATAAATATAGTATGCTTGCATAATAGTTTTTTTCTCTGCAAATTTGTTACAACCTAAACGTTATAACCATGGCAAGAGAATACGACCGTCGCAACCTAGACTTTATTTTAAAAGAGGTTTTTGATACTGCTTCCCTGTGTAACTATCCTCGTTACGCGGATTATACCCCCGAAATGTTTGATATGGTATTGGATTCTGCGGATGCCATTGCCGAAAAATATTTACGCCCCATTTATGTAGATTCAGACCGCAAAGCGGCTGAATTAGTCGATGGAGTTGTGCGCGTTCACCCGGGCATTGAGCCCTACATGAAAGAGATGGGCGAGTCGGGAATGATCGGTTGTACGTTTGATATCGAACACGGAGGTCAGCAAGTTCCTTCGATGATCGGTGGAGCACACGAATTCATTCGCGGTGCAGCCCATAATTCAGCCGTGATGTTTACGGGTTTATCCCATGGGGCAGCTCACCTGATTGCTTCTTTTGGTTCTAAAGAATTAGCGGACACCTACGTTCCTAATATGCTTTCTGGCAAGTGGGCAGGTACCATGTGCCTAACCGAGCCGCAGGCGGGAAGTTCCTTGAATGATGCGTCTACTTCGGCGAAGGATTTAGGGGATGGAACCTATGCCATTAAAGGTCAAAAAATATTCATTTCAGGAGGAGATAATCACTTCTCAGAAAATATCATTCACTTGGTTTTAGCTCGTTTAGAGGGCGCTCCGGCAGGTACGAAAGGGATTTCTCTTTTCGTTGTGCCTAAAAAGCGTATCGAAAATGGCACATTAGTGAATAACGAAGTGGTTTCTTTAGGCGTCTATCATAAGATGGGCCAAAAAGCCACACCAGCCCTTCACCTCTCTTTTGGAGATAAAGGAAACTCGATTGGTTACTTAGTAGGCGAACCGAATAAAGGTTTGTCTTACATGTTCCAAATGATGAACGAAGCGCGTCTAGGCGTAGGAATGGGTGGTGCTTACATCGCGTCAGCTGCCTACCATGCCTCGAAGCAATACGCAAATGAGCGTGCACAAGGTCGTTTATTAACGAACAAAGACCCGAACACGCCTCCTACCTTAATCAAGAATCACCCAGATGTGCAACGTATGTTGTATTTCCAAAAAGCCATCGTGGAAGGATCCATGGGTCTTTTATTCCAATGCTTTATGTGGGATGATTTAGCGAAAAGCTTAGAGGGTGAGGAGAAAAAAGAAGCTCAAATGATGCTGGATTTGATGACTACTGTAGCGAAAACTTATCCAGCTGAGATGGGGACACAAGCGGTGAATCAAGGCTTACAAGTATTAGGTGGTTACGGATACACCGAAGATTTCCCATTAGAGCAAATGGCACGTGACGTGAGGATTATGTCGATCTATGAAGGAACTACGGGTATTCATGGCTTAACTTTATTAGGTCGCGGTATTCCGGCGAACAATGGAGCGGCTTTACAGACGTTGGGAAAATTAGTCTATGCTGACATCGCGGTGGCAAAAGGCCACGAAAGCATCGCTAAATATGCGGGGATGTTAGAGAAAGAGTTAGAAAATTTAACGAAAGTGACGATGCACAAACTAGGTTTCGCGATGAAAGGCGAAATCGAAGTATTCTTAGCGGATTCTACTTTATACATGGAATTGTTCGGTTTAATTACTGTGGCATGGCAGTGGTTAAAGCAAGGTCACGTAGCGGCGGCTGCCTTAGCAAAAGGTGGTTTGAGCGCAGAAGACGAAGCTTTCTACAAGGACAAGATTCATACGATGAAATTCTTCTACCATTACGAAGTCCCTAAGGCATTAGGTTTATCTACGCGTTTGATGGATGAGGAAGTTTTGACTATTTTTGATCACAAATAAGATTTTTATGTTTAAAAAACTGGTATTTATAGGGCTTACGGCCTTGATTGCGACAGCAGCGAACGCTCAAAGCAAGTATTCTGCTTACGAATTATTTCATCCTTTATGGAACTACGGACCTGTTTCCCCAGCGCGATCAGCGGCGGGTGTTCCAGGCCCAGGTTACTGGCAGAATTCGGCAGATTATAAGATTGCTGTTTCCTTAGATGATGTAGCGAACAAAATCACGGGCGATGTGGAGATTTCCTACAAGAATAATTCTCCAGACAAATTGCCTTTCTTGTGGTTGCAATTAGACCAAAATAGTTTCAATACGCAATCTCGCGGAGGCAAGACGACGCCCATCAGTGGTGGCCGTTTTGGAAATTTAGCTTTCGAGGGTGGCTATAAAATCGAGAGTGTAACGATCGATGGCAAGCCAGCGAATTTCATCGTGGAAGACACGCGTATGCAGATTCGTTTAGCGTCTCCATTAGCAGAAAAAGTAGGCACGGCTAAGATTAAAATCGCCTATTCCTTTACTTCTCCGGAGAATGCTTCGGACAGAATGGGAATCCAGCAAACGAAAAATGGCGTGATCTACACAGTGGCGCAGTGGTTTCCACGCGTTTGTGTATACGATGACA
>JBMSJH010000017.1:0-15688 GCA_049418705.1 Aquirufa sp. | reverse complement strand
AAATCGGAGGCTCGAAAGCCGCGCTCAATGATGCGAACTTGAGGAAAACCTTGTAAATATTCCAGTGTTTCCGGGCGAAAAAAAGGTGCCACCATGGTTAGTTTTGCCTCCGGTGAATTGCGCAAAATCGCGGATGCTTTTTCAAGCGCAACGTTTCCACCTCCCACGACCAAAGTCTGGATCTGATCCATTTTCAAGAAGATGGGAAACATCGTATTAGGCATCTGCTGGTGCTTTTTTGCCGGCTAATTGACCACAAGCTGCATCGATATCGCGACCGCGAGAACGGCGAATATTCACAATCATACGTTTGCTTTCAAGGAAAGCCGAGAACTTTGCGATCGCATCTGCCTCCGCATTTACGAAAGAGGATTGGGCAATGGGATTGTATTCGATGAGGTTGATTTTGCACGGGATGCCTTTGGCAAACTCATACAATTCTCGTGCATCCTCGATGGTATCGTTGAACTTATTAAAGACGATGTATTCCAGTGTAATCTCGTTACCCGTCTTCTCAAAGAAATACAATAAGGCGGCTTTCAAGGCCTGCAAGGTATTGCTTTCGTTGATGGGCATAATCTGATTACGCTTCGTATCGTTCGCGGCGTGCAGGGAAAGCGCCAGGTTAAACTTGACCTGGTCATCGCCTAATTTCTGAATCATCTTCGCGATACCCGCCGTGGAAACCGTAATGCGGCGCGGCGACATGCCTAATCCTTCCGGCGAAGTAATTTGCTCGATGGATTTTAAGACATTCGCATAGTTCAAAAGCGGCTCGCCCATCCCCATGTAGACGATGTTCGTCAGCGCTTGACCGTATTTTTCTTGTGCCTGATCGCGGATTAACACGACCTGATCGTAGATCTCAAAAGACTCTAAATTACGCTTACTGTCCATATAACCTGTCGCACAGAAACTGCAGGTTAGTGAGCATCCCACTTGGGAAGAAACGCAGGCCGTTACTCGCTCGCGGGTAGGGATTAACACCCCCTCCACAAGGTTATTATCGTGTAATTGAAAGCTGGATTTGATGGTGCGATCGGAGCTGTATTGCGCCTCCGCGGTGGTCACGATTTGCAAAGAGAATTTCTCCGAAAGCCACTCGCGCGTCGTCTTCGGGATGTTTCCCATCGTATCGAAACTACGTGCCGCCTTCTTCCAAATCCACTCGTACACCTGTTTTGCCCGGAATGCGGGTTCTCCAGCCGCCAGCATTTCTGCTTTCAACTGTTCAAAACTCAGGTTCCGTATCGCAACTTTCTTCTCCAATCTTATTTCTTTAATAACTCACTTACTTTCGCAGAAATGGCTTTTCCATCCGCTAAACCAGCTAATTGCTTCGAAGCAACGCCCATCACTTTACCCATATCAGCCGGGCTACTTGCTCCCACTGAGGCGATGATTTCGGTGATTTTTGCGGTTAATTCTTCGTCAGATAATTGCTTAGGCAAGAATTCTTCGATGATCGCTAATTCCGCTTGTTCTTTTTCCGCTAGGTCTGGGCGGTTTTGAGACACATACACTTCTAATGAGTCGCGGCGTTGTTTCGCTGCTTTCATTAAGATTTTCATCTCAGCATCTGCGCTTAAACCATCGGCGCTAGAGCCTGAAGTTTCTTCTAATAAAATCAATGATTTGATAGCGCGTAACGCACGTAAACGGTCTGCGTCTTTCGCACGCATGGCATCTTTGATACCATTCTCGATAGTTAATTTTAACGACATAGCTTGTTTTGATTAAAAATGAGCCTTCACTCCTTCTAAAAATTCCCGGTGGTTACTTAACCTCGGAACTTTATGCTGGCCTCCTAATTTCCCTCGTTCCCGCATCCAGTTGTGGAATGTTCCGGCTGGGGCGATATGGACCAAAGGCGGGCCAAGCACTAAATCATAAGACCTTTTCGCATCGTAATCCGAGTTTTGCTCGCGAAGCGTTTGGTCTAAAATCTGTGCAAAGGTACGAAAATCTTTCGGGGCTTTTGAAAATTCGATCACCCATTCGTGGTGCCCATTCTTGCCCTCGTTCATGAAGGCCGGAGCCGCGGTATAATCCTTAATCTCCGCCTGCGTCGCGGCGCAAGCGCGCGCAACGGCCGTCTCGGCATTCTCGATGATCAGCTCCTCCCCAAAAGCATTAATAAAATGCTTCGTCCGACCGGAAATCTTGATGCGGAAGGGACTTAAAGAAGTAAATTTCACCGTATCACCGATCTTATAACGCCACAATCCCGCGTTCGTCGAAATGACCATCGCATAATTCACGCCTACCTCAACCTGGCCTAAAGCTACAATCGTATCTGACTCCTCACCTTCCTCACTCACCGGAATGAACTCATAAAAAATGCCGTAATCGAGCATGAGAAGCATCTCATCCGGTTTGGACAAATCATCCTGAATCCCGAAAAACCCTTCCGACGCATTGTATATCTCCAGGAATCCGACCTGCGATGACGGGAATATTTGGTTCTTAACCAACTCGCGGTAGGGCCCAAAAGCCACCGCCCCGTGAATCATAAACTCAAAATTCTCCCAGACCTCCAGAATCGACTTCTTCCCGGTAATCTCTAATATCTTTTCGATCAACACGAGCGTCCAGGTAGGCACGCCCAAAATACTCGTCACATTCTCCTTCGACGTCTCCAGCGCCATCTTCTCGATCTTCTGATCCCAGTCCCCCATCAGCGCCACATCCAGCGAAGGAGTTCTGATCATCTGCGCCCAAATAGGCAAGTTCTTCATCACCACCGCCGACACATCGCCCATCAACATCCGGGAATTCACCGGGCTTTCCGAAAGACTTCCGCCGATCGACAATCCTTTACCTTCAAATACTTTCGTGTCTGGTTTATTGTTCGCCAGCAGGGTAATCATGTCTTTCCCGCCCATCATGTGGCATTCCTCCAGCGATTCTTTCGAGACTGGAATGAATTTACTGCGGGCATTCGTCGTTCCGGACGACTTCGAAAACCAGTTAATCGGCGTGTCCCACAGCACATTCTGCTCCCCCTGCATCATCCGATCGATGTAGGGAAAAATCTCTTCGTAAGTTGAAATGGGAACTTGCTGCTTGAATTTCTCGTAGTCAGCAATGTCTCTGTAACCGTGCTTTGCGCCCCACTCGGTCGAGCGGCCGTGAGATAGAAGTCCCTGCAACATCTGCTCCTGTAGCTCCAAAGGCCTGTCGTACATCGCCTCGATCCGCGGCATCCGCCGCTTCATGAACCACAACAAAGTCTCGTTAAACAGCGACATGTTTAGGGTTTTAGAAATTGAGGTGCTCGGTTCGGGTAATCCGTGATGATGCCATCTACTTTCCAATCGCTGAATTGCTGCATTTCGGCCGTCGTATTGATGGTCCAAGGAATGACTTGCATTCCTTTCGAATGGCAAAAATCAATCTGCTCCTTCGTTAAATACTTGTGCGAAGAGCTGAATATTTCGGGCACAAAACCCAGATCACGCAACATTTGCTCCGGCGTCTCCTTCTCCACTAGGGCAGAAATTCGACCCTCATGAATGGCTGTTTTCCAATACTGCAAAACCGCAAAATCGAAACTCTGCAAGATCAAGGTAGAGGGAGAAATACCAGCAGAAATCACCGCCCAAACTTTATCCGCAAACTCTTTTACCGTCGCTGGTTGGGAGATTCCATATTCAGTAGACTCGGATTTGATTTCGATATTGTACTCGATTCTGCGACCGGTTTTACGGGCATAGGCCTCGCCTAGGGCTAAAACTTCGGAAAGTAAAGGCTTGTAGGTCGCCACGTGTGCTTGTTCTGGGAATAGCTTATTGCCTCTGGAACCTACGTCGAAGGATTTGATTTCCGCGTAGGTTTTTTGGTATAAATTAATCGATGCTTCAGTCACTGGACGTCCATCCGCGAAAGAGGCATACAAGGGATTCATGTAAGGCTCGTGAGAAACATAGACCTGTCCGTCTTTAGAGAGGCAAACATCCATCTCCAGGACCGTCACTCCCATCTCTAAGGCATGTTGAAAAGCCGGCAAAGAGTTTTCCGGATACAATCCCCGGCAGCCACGGTGTCCTTGAATAATGGGCGATTGAGCCATAGAAACTAGATTAATGCACAGTAATAGCAGAAGAATTCTCATGGTTTCTTACCTGCTGATTTTTTCCCTCGCTCCTCTATAATTTCATTCACACGGGTGTATAACTTGACAAAAGCGGCGGGATCTTTCACGTAAGAGCCATAGCTTTTTGCGACTTTTGTCGAATCTAGGCCGCGTTTTTTAAGCGTCTGCTGAGATAATTCGTGGTAAAGGACTAAGGCCGTGTCTGAATTGCCCACGTGCATGTTTTGGATGATCGCTTCATCGATGTGAATATCTGCCAAAACCTGCGCCATCTGTTCCTGTTCTAGTCGATCACTCGAGGATTCCCCCGTGCACCCGACTACAGCCAAGAAAAGCAATAAAAAGACCTTTTTCATCTTGTAAATATACCCGTAAATTAGAAAGCTTTTCGCTCATTTCATTCAGATTGCCTAAAATTTAGGTAATTTAGTCTTGTGGATATGGATATCAAAGCCTTCCTGACCCATGTAGTAAAGCTTGAAATTCGCATTAGAAAGGCGATTAACACGCAAATGCATGGAAATTTCTCCTCCGTCTTTAAGGGATCGGGCTTAGAGTTTAGTGACCTACGCCAATACCATTATGGAGACGACGTGCGGCACATTGACTGGAACACCTCATCGAAGGGACACGGGACTTTTGTGAAACTCTTCAAAGAGGAAAAAGAGCAAACCGTTTTCTTTTTAATCGACGTCAGCGCCTCTGGAACCGTAGGGAGACAGGGCAATAGTAAAATCAAGACCTTGAAGGAAGTGGCGGGTGTTTTGGCTTTTGCGGCCATACAAGAGGCGAGCCATTTAGGTTTTGTGTGTTTTAGTGATAAAAACGAGAAATACATGCCGGCAGCCATGGGCAAAAAACATGGTTATAAAGTAATTTCAGAGCTTTTCAGGGTAGAACCAGAGAATACGGCAACGGATTTGAAAGCGGGTTTAACCTTCGCTTTGCAGACCTTGAAACGGAAGAGTTTATTGTTTGTTTTATCCGATTTTATCGACGAAGGATACGAAGATTTATTACGCGCAGCGGCGTTGAAGCACGATTTAGTGGTCTTGCACGCTTTGGATAAACAAGAAATTCAATTGCCTTCCATGGGCATTATTCCCATCTATGATCCTGAACGCAAGCGTACGACTTGGGTGAATACCTCCGCGCGCTCGTTCAAAAATCTGTTGCAGCAGCAGGTCAAAAACCGGGGCGGAGAATTGAAAGAGATGTGCAAGAAATGGCATGCGGATTACGTGGAATTGCATTCGGGAGAGGATTTTGTCCCAGCATTAGTGAAACTATTTAACGCCAGACGCTAATGCAAGAGACGCCATTTCGAATTAAGGGAAAGTTTTTAGAGGATTCGGTTGTCATCGGGCAGCCCGTCCATTATTCATTATATGTGAGTCACCCGAAAGCGCAGGAGGTGTTTTTTCCGAATGCGAACCAGAATTTTGGGGCATTTGAGACGGTAAAAAGGGAGTTCTTTGCAACGAAGACAACGGCTTCAGGTTCATTGGATTCTGCGGTCTACACGTTGCGTTTATTTAATTTAGCACCGGTCCAAAAACTCCAAATTCCCATTTACCTCCTTCAGGAGCCGGATTGCACAATCATTTACCCGGTGGTAGACAGCGTTCATTTGAAGCGTTTGCTTCCTCATCCGGAACAAATTGATTTAGATTCTTTGTACCAAAGCATCCCCATTCAGCCCATCAGCCCTAAAACGGAGCTGAAAAATGTATTTGCGGCAGGGATCAGTTTATTGATTCTGGCGGGATTTATTTATTGGATTTTTGGGAAGGCCATCACAAAATTATTTAAGCGTTACTTACTCTGGAGACGACACCGGGAGTTTAGACGTACCTTCTTACGCTTTTCACGTCAAGTAGCGGGTACGCCGGTGGGTTTATCTAACCTGGAGAAGGCCTTTTCTGCCTGGAAGAAATACGTGGAGGAATTAACAAAACTTCCGTTTACTACGTTTACCTCGAAAGAGATGTTGGATAACCTAGCCGATGAGGCGATGGAAAAAGTGCTTAACGAGATGGATTCAGCGATTTATGGCGGAAATTTCTCTACGAAGACGACGGAATCGGTGGACTATTTAGAGTCATTGGCGACGAATTTATACGAATCAGAACAAGACAAGATTAAGAGCAATGAAGTTTAATCCCCTCTATTCTTGGTACCAAATTCAGGATTTTTTCACCTTTGAGTGGGAGAATGGCCTGTTTTTGTATGGATTGATTTTGCCCTTCCTGTTCTATTTTATCAAGTATTTACGCCAGCGAGGCAATCAACCTCGTTTAGAATTGTCTTTGTCAGTGCCGCTGAAGCAAAAGCGTATCACCTTGCTGCTCAGCTATGTACCCATGGTGATTCAGATGCTTTGTATCGCCTCGGTGATTATTGTGGCCGCAGGCCCTTATCGGGTCATTAAACATCAGAAGAAACAGGTGGAAGGAATTGATATTGCGCTGGCTTTGGACATATCCTCTTCGATGCAGACCCGCGATATCAGCCCTAGTCGTTTAGAGACGGCGAAAACCATGGGTACCGCCTTCATCCGCCAGCGAAGTCATGATCCCATTTCCTTGATTGCCTTTGCCGGTGCGCCCTATTTAGCGAGCCCCATTACCACGGATACGGCCTTTTTATTGCATCAATTGCAGCAGTTTAATACGAATCAAATTCCGGAAGAAGGGACGGCTTTAGGGGATGCCTTAGGGATGTGTATTAACCAAATCCGCGACAGCAAAAACCCGAAAAAAATCAGTATCCTGATTTCTGATGGAAATAATACGGCCGGGAATTTAGACCCTGTTACCTCCGCAGAACTTGCTAAAAACTTTAACATTAAGGTCTACACGATCGCCGTGGGAAGCCTTCAACCTAGCACGGATCCGGTAGACGAAAGTACGTTGAGGGAAATTGCTAGACTAACCAAGGGGAAGTTTTTCCGGGCCACCAATGGCCAAACCTTGCAACAAATATTTCAAGAAATTGATAAAATGGAGGCTTCTGTCGTGAAAACAGTCACGTGGGAGGAACACCTATCGCTCACCTATTTATTCGCTGAAATAGCACTCATCCTCTTCTTTGTGGGATTATGGGTGCGCATCAGTTGGATAGGCAACTCATTAGAAGATTAATATGGTTTTATTTCCGCACGCGAAGATTAACATCGGTTTATTCATCACGAAGAAACGCAAAGACGGGTTTCACGACTTAGAGACTTGCTTTTTTCCGGTGCCGTGGACGGATATTTTAGAGATTACGCCGGCAGCTGAATTCAGTTTCAGTTCTTCCGGACTCGAGATTTCTGGAGCCATCGAAAATAACTTGTGTTACCGGGCATACGAACTATTGCGCCAGGACCACGCCTTCCCGCCGGTTCACATCCATTTGCATAAAATCATTCCAATGGGCGCTGGTTTAGGCGGTGGATCCTCTGACGCGGCTTTTACGCTGATGGGATTGCGTGATTTATTTCAATTACCCCTAACAAATGAAGATTTGCAGCCTTATGCCGCTAAATTAGGCAGCGACTGTGCGTTCTTCTTGTCGAATCAGGCGGCTTTTGGCAAAGGAAAAGGCGATGTACTTAGTCCGATCGATGCGAGCCTGAAAGGCAAATTCCTCGTGCTTTTATATCCAGCAGTGGGTATTTCTACGGCTGAGGCCTATGCGGGCGTAACGCCGGCAAAGGCTCCGGTGGATTTGCGCAAGGCGATTTTGAAGGCAGATTGGAAGGAGACGATTTCGAATGATTTTGAGAAGAGTATTTTCCCCCATTATCCGTTGCTTGCCTCTTTAAAAGAGGAAATGTATACCTTGGGCGCTAGCTATGCCGCGATGAGTGGATCGGGATCGACGATTTTCGGGATTTTTGACAAAAAAATCGACCCACCTGCGGGATGGGCCGATTATACTGTTTGGTCAGGATTAGTAGATTAGTCCTTCGCGAAGATCGCCTCTAAGGCAGAAGCCCCTTTTGTGACCACTTTGCCTGCCGGCAATTCTTTCAATAATTTGATTCCTGCAAATTCAGGTGTGGAACTTAAAATTTCCACCGGCACCTGCGCCATCGCGCCATTGCTCATTTCGACGTAAATGAATCCGCCTTTTCCCACGCGAGCAAGACCCGCCTGTGGAATGCTTGGGATTTTCTGTGTTCCCACTTCGATGCGGGCGCTCACAAATTGTCCTACCGTGAATTTCTTCTCGTCTGCTTTGTTCGCAAAGTGACCGTGAACTGAGGTCGTGCGGTCGGTTAAATCTACTTGTGGGGCGATTAAGAAGATCTTAGCCGAGGCTTTTTCACCTTCGGATTCGAATTCGATGGTTTGGCCAATGTTTAATTTTGCCAAATCCTTCTCGAACACCTTCAACTCCACGTGTTTATCCGCCATCCCTACGACCTTGATTAGAACATCCGAAGGCGTTACGTATTTGCCAATCGCTAAGAATTGGTCTTGAATGTAGCCATCGATAGGCGAACGCAAGGTTAAAACGGACGAGATATTTCCTTTCGCCAGCGATTTTAGATCACAGCCTAAGACCTCTAATTTCAGTCCCAAAGCCTTCACCTGCGCATTCACATTCCCTAAATCCGCTTCCGATTGTTGTAATTTCTTCTTCGACCCCACTTCCTCATTCGTCAACACCTGTTGACGCGATTTCTCTGAGCTCATGAAGGTCTGAGACGAAAGCGCCTGCAAGTATTCTTGCTGCATTTGGATGAATTCTAAAGAGGTTAAAGTCGCTAAAGCCTGGCCTTTCGACACCTTTTTACCTGGAAGTAGTTCGTAGGTCGTCTTCACGTAACCTGCGATCGGAATCGAGATGGAGGCAAGCGATACGGGTGGGACATCGACTACGCCTGTGCATTTGATTTCGGTGGACATTTCTTTTTCCTCTAAAGTCCCGAATTCGATGCCCGCGTTTGTCTTCTGCTCCGCCGTTAATTTAATTTCGGTCACCGGCGTTTCCTCCTGTGCTTCTTCTTTTTTCGAGCAAGCGCTCAAGCCGATTAAGAGGCTTAGCGTTGCATATTTCAATAGCTTATTCATTTCCAATGATCGTTTGACGTGTGATAATCGCCTGGTTGTAGGCGTTGACTTCTTGTAAATAACTCTCGCGAATCTGCCAGGCTTGCTGCGTATTTTGCAGCATTTCGACGTATTCGATTTCCCCTTGTTGGTAACTTTTTAGGGCGGTCTTTTCTAATAAAATGGCCTGAGGCAGAGCCGTGGTAGTGTAGTAGGCCAAACTCGCCCGGTATTTTGCAACCGCCGCCTCCGCATTCTTGTAGTCCGTTTGCAAGGCAGATTCGGTTTGGATTTTTTGGCTAACAAAAGCCTCCTCCTGCAATTTCGCTGAGGCAATTTTCGCTTTTTGTGCTTTCCCAAAAATCGGGATAGCCAGGCCGGCCTGCACGAAGTTTTGGCCCCCCACATTTTCAATACTCTGCGTCGTCAAACCAAAACGAACATCCGGCTTCAAGCGTTCCCGCTCTACCGCCGTCAATAATTTCCCATGTTCCACCTGCTCCGCTAAAAGTTCAATCGTCGGGTTCTTCGCCGGATCAAAAGCCGCAACTCCAGATTCCATCGTCAACGGCTCTTGCCCTTCTATCGTAAATTCGCCCGGCTCATTGATCCAATAAGCGAGGTTTTGGTAGGCCGTTTTTTGATCTGCTTCCAAAGCGATTTTCTTTTGTTGAAACTCACGCAAACGCGTCTCCGCTGCCATCAATTCCAAGCGATTCGTCTCCCCTTGTTGAAACTTAATCGTCGCCGCACGCTTCATTTGCGAGTACAAACTGTCTTGCGAAGCTAGAAATACGAGATTCTTTTGCTGTGCCAAAATCTGGTAATAGTAGAACTTCACACTCGAAGCCACTAAGTTCTGCGTAATCTTCAAGCGCTTTTCGCTCAACACTTTCGCCGAAGTCAGCGCCTTCACCTGTGCTTTCAAAAGCGTGGGCCAAGGGATGCTTTGGGAAGCCATCACCGTATAATCTTGACTCGAAAAGGTCTGCGTCTTTCCGTACTGTGCATCCACCGTTCCCTTCGGTAATTCTCTTCCAGAATTGATCAAGGCCTCCGCAGTTTTTACGTCGGCGATGCCGGTGGAGAGGAGGGCGTTCTTTTGGGAAGCGCGAGCAAGGCAGGCTTTGAGCGACAGGCGGGCTCCGCCCGCAGTAGACAGTGACCAGTGGTCAGTGGTCAGTGGACGGTCGACAGTGAACAGGCCGGAGGCCATACCCGAAAAGGATAAAAACATGAAAAGGGATATCATCCCCAAACCTTTGGCCTTCAGCTTCGCCTCTCTGCGGCCCATCACGATGGAGTAGACGACCGGAATAACGACCAGCGTTAAGAAGGTCGCGGTAATCAACCCACCGATAACAACTGTCGCTAATGGACGCTGTACCTCCGCACCTGGGGAATGACTTAATGCCATCGGTAGGAAACCTAAAGAGGCCACCGCCGCAGTCATAATAACAGGTCTGAAACGTAATTCTAAGCCTTTCTTCAAACGTTCTTCCACGCCTAAACCTTCGTCCGCTAATTGCTTAAAGAACGAAAGCAACACGATTCCATTCAATACCGCCACGCCAAAGAGAGCGATAAACCCGATCCCGGCTGAAACGGAGAAGGGCATACCACGTAACCAGAGCGCTACCACGCCACCGATCGCGGATAAAGGGATCGCTAAATAAATAATGGCTGCCTCCAGGAAGGACTGGAACGTAAAAAATAACAAGACAAAAATCAGCGCTAGCGCGATGGGAACCACCAAGGCTAAGCGGGATTTCGCGGCTTGCAAGTTTTCGAAGGTGCCGCCGTAGGTCACATAATAACCGGCTGGCAAGGTAATCTTGTTCTTCATGACTTTTTGGATATCAGCTACGACACTTTCCACATCACGACCGCGCACGTTAATTCCGATGGTGATTCGACGGTGGGTGTTATCGCGCGAGATTTCTAAAGGCGCATTTTCGTACCCCACCTCGGCAACTTCCTGTAACGGAATTTGGGAGCCTGAAGGTAGGTCGATATAGAGTTCGCGTAAGTTTTGGATGTCTTGGCGATGCACAGAATCCATACGAACCACGAGGTCAAAACGTTTCTCGCCTTCCATCACGATTCCCGCCGTTTCTCCAGCGAAGGTCATCTTGATGGCCGAGTTTACCTCGTTCACATTCAAGCCATATTGCGCCATCTTCACGCGGTTGTATTTCACCACGAGCTGTGGAATGCCATCGATTTGTTGCACTTTAATATCGCCCACCCCTTCAATAGAGCGAATGTAGCGAGAGGCCTCCGTTGCGTGATCAAATAGTTCTTGTAGATCTTCCCCAAAAATCTTCACTGCAATATCGGACTTCACACCCGCAATCAATTCGTTAAAACGCATCTGAATCGGCTGCGTAAATTCAAAGTTCACTTCTGGATAGACATCTAATGCCTTGTCCATTTTCTCTTCTAATTCCTCCATCGTCTCCGCATTCTTCCATTCCGATGGATCCTTCAGCTGGATAATTAAGTCGCAAGAATTGATCCCCATCGGGTCCGTCGGTATTTCAGAGGCACCGATTCTAGAAACGACTTGTTTGATTTCTGTTGGAAATTTCTTCATCAACATCGCTTGAGCGGCGGTGTTGACTTTAATGCTTTGGGACAAAGACGCATTCGTCGGTAACAGGGTCTCCACCGCGAAATCGCCTTCGTTTAATTCCGGAATAAACTCGCCGCCTAATGACATAAATAAGGCGATGCTAGCTGAGAATAGGCCAAATGCCCCGATCACCACCCACTTGCGTTGCTTCAATGCCCAATTAATGATCGGCTGGTATTTCCCATACAGGAATCCCATAATGCGATCCGCGATGGTCACCTCGTGGCTGATTTTCTTACTTAAAAACAAGGCCGACATCATCGGAACGTAAGTTAAGGAGAGAATCAAGGCGCCTAGGATGGCGAAACTAACCGTTTGAGCCATAGGTCTAAACATCTTTCCTTCAATTCCGCCTAGTGCCATGATGGGCAGGTAAACAATCAGGATGATGATAACGCCGAAGGCAGCGGAGCCGAAAATGGCTTTGGCAGAAATACCTACTTCCTCATCCATCGCGTGCTGACTTAATTCCTCGCCTTTTCGATGGCTGTGGAGCCGGTGAATAATGGACTCCACGATGATGACGGCACCGTCTACAATCAGGCCAAAGTCAATCGCACCCAAGCTCATCAAGTTCGCCGACACCCCGAAAATGTGCATCAGCGCAAAGGCAAACAATAAACATAAAGGAATCACCGAGGCCACGATCAAACCAGCCCGCAGATTTCCGAGCAATAAAACCAAAATAAATACAACGATCAATCCCCCTTCGATCAGGTTTTTCTCTACCGTATTAATGGCGCGACCGATCAACACACTGCGGTCTAAATAAGGGACGATCTTAATTCCTTGCGGCAATGTTTTACCGATGATGTCCATTTGGGCTTTCACGTCTTGCACGACCTGGTTTGCGTTCGCTCCTTTTAAAAGCAACATCACGCCACCTACTGCTTCGCCCTCGCCGTTTCGGGTCATGGCCCCATAGCGGACCGCTTTCCCGAAGCCTACTGTGGCCACATCCTTCACTAAAATAGGTAATCCGGCCTCGCCTCTTTGGGAAACCACCGTATTTTCAATGTCCTCCAAGGAAGTTAACATCCCCTCTGAGCGAATGAAATAGGCATCGGTCCCCTTCTCTAAATAGCTACCTCCTGAATTAGAATTGTTGATAGAAACGGCCTTAAACACATCATTCACGCTCACATTCATGGCACGCAAACGCTCCGGATTCACGGCGATTTCATATTGCTTCAAATTACCCCCAAAAGAGCTGACCTCCACCACGCCCTTGATTCCCAATAGCTGTCTTTTAATCAACCAATCCTGATAGGTTCTCAAATCTGCCAGCGAATATTGGTCCTTGAAGGCCGGGTCGACCACCAAGGTATATTGGAAGAACTCCCCTAAACCGGTCGTGATAGGCGCCATCTCCGGCACCCCAGCCCCCTGTAATAAATACGGTTCTGCCGCTTTCAGCTTCTCCGCGACTTGCTGACGCGTGACCTCGGTGGCAACGTCATCCTCGAAAACGACGGTAATAATGGACAGACCCATCCGGGAAACGGAACGAATATCCTTCACATTCGGGATCGTACGTAAAGAAATCTCCAGCGGATAGGTGATGAATTTTTCGACCTCTGAAGTCGCCAGCGCCGGGGATTGCGTAATCACCTGCACCTGATTCGAGGTAATATCCGGAAGTGCATCGATAGGCAACTTGCTGAGCGAATACCCTCCCCAAAAAACCAGCCCCAGGACAAATAGCCCGACCACTAATTTATTGCGAATACTAAAACTAATAATGGAATTAATCATGATTTTAAAATTAAGCATTTACATGACGGCGTATGCCGTGACCTGCAGGCGTTAATTTAAAACCGGGGAGGCGCGATTAAAACGCGCTCCATTGCGAAATGGTAGTTGTTTTCGTAGAACTCGGTACGACGACGCGCGATAATCAAGGCGACCGCAGCCGTAAAAAAGAAGGCAACAGTAGGTAATACAAAACCCATCGCGCCTGAGAAATCAAAGGAAGGTAAACTAGGATGACTGGTTGTTTTCGCGTGCTTCGAATCCGCTGAATAGTGCATCCACAAAAAATCGGCAAAACTGAACCCAGCCGGAGCTTGTTTCTTGTGATCTTGAAAATGCTTCACGAGTTCATTTGCCTTGATGGCCTGCTCCATACCCACCTTTGGCAACAAGCCGCCGGCGAACATGATCGCGAAAAGAACGTATGCAAGGACATTTTTCATCTCCCAAATGTAACAAAAATTCGAATTTTTCACCCATATTTATACTTTCATTTTAATTTAAGATGAAATGACGGCCTAAATCATGGATGAAATAAATCTTTTGTGGCATCAGCTCACTGATTCTGAAACCATTATCCGCTCTGGATTGATGGTGATTACCTTGATTGTTTTCGCCGAGAATGGCCTGTTCTTCGCTTTTTTCCTTCCAGGTGATTATTTGTTGTTTTTGACGGGAGTTTTTGGGGGTACAGGCGTGTTAAAAGAGCCATTATCCTCCCTTTTGATGAGTATTTTCCTGGCTGCGGTCATCGGTTCACTCGTCGGTTATTTAGTGGGGCGCTTTTTTGGAAAATCGCTCATGAATCGACCGGATGGCTGGTTTTTTAAGAAGAAACACCTAGAATCAACCCGCGATTTTTTTGATAAATACGGATTTATGGCGCTAGTTATTAGTCGCTTTTTACCCATCGTTCGCACCTTTACCCCCATTTTAGCGGGAATTAGCCACTTGTCTTGGTATAAATTCATTTTCCTAAATTTAGTGGGTGGCGCGCTCTGGGTGGGCATTTTAGTCACGGGAGGCTATTATTTAGGCCAAAGTTTCCCCGGCATTATCAACTACGTACAATACATCATCCTATTCTTCCTTGCAATTACCACCTTTACGGTGATTAAGGGATATTTGAAATTAAGACAATGATCGAGCAATTTGGTTATGTGGCGGCATATCTAGGGGCTGGAATCGTATTTCTAGCCTTGATCTTAACGATTGCCCGTCTCATCCGTCCGAATCGTCCTAATGTCGAGAAATTAAGCACCTACGAATCAGGTGAAGCTCCGGCAGGAAACGCGAACATTCGCTTCAATCCCCGTTTTTACGTCATCGCCCTCCTTTTCGTACTATTCGAAATAGAACTCGTTTTCTTGTTCCCCACAGCGACTTTATTGAAGAATAAAGAACTTGCAAATGCAGCGCCCGAATTTCCGGTGTATGCGGTGGTAGAGATCTTGTTGTTCGTTGGAATTTTAGCCTTAGGCCTAGCCTTCGCTTGGGTGAAAGGATATTTAAACTGGGAAAAACCAGCGAGTTCAGCAGAAAAATTGAACATTCCGATTCCAGATAGCGTTTACGATAACATTAGAAAGAAACATTCTTCGCCTACAAATGTCCTATAAAACACATTCCTTTGCTTCTCTGAATGCTTTTTCAAAGCTACTGCTGGATTACCTAGCGGAGAAGCCGGCGTTAAAAGGTTTTTATGGGAATGGGCCTCAGATTTCAAAGTTCAAAGAGCAAATTGTCGCGAAGAAATCATTCCCTGCGGCTTCACGCACGATTCTTCAAACGGTATTAGAAGAGCAATACGCGGCGATAGGCGCAGAAATGCCCGCGGTGGATTTGCGGGATGAAAACACCTTTACCGTTACGACAGGCCATCAATTGAATATCTATACGGGGCCGCTTTATGTGATTTACAAGTTAGTCTCGACGATTAACCTGGCCCGAGCGCTACGAAAAGCTTATCCAGATCAGCGATTTGTGCCAGTTTATTGGATGGCGACGGAGGACCACGATTTTGAGGAGATAAATCACTTCTTTGCTTTTGGGACGAAATACGAGTGGACTACTTCCCAAAAAGGTGCCGTAGGTCGCTTTCATCTCAGCGATTTCCCTCGCATTCCACTTAGAAATGCCATTTTTGATAAGGCCTATTCTGAA
>JBMSJH010000016.1:0-15972 GCA_049418705.1 Aquirufa sp. | reverse complement strand
CTCATGACGTGCATTTTGGCAATAAACAGGAGGCATTAGCGGCGCTTGTTACTTTAGGTATTCCACGTACAGCGGCTGAAAAGAGTCTTGATACCATCTTGAAATCTAATCCAGAAGCAACGGTAGAAAATTTAATCAAATTAGCCTTGAGATAATTGACTAAGCAGAAAAGACATAGAAATGTGCTTTTGTTCCAGGTTTTACTGGGACTCGGGATGTTTTTGTCTTTTTCTGGAAATGCTCAGGTCGATACCGTAGCTAAATCGGGGAGGAGACCTCGGTTATCTTTGAAAAAGTCCGCAAGTACCTCTTCTAAATCTCCCTTTTCCATTTACAAAACTAAGCCTTCGTATTCTTTTGAATCGGATGAGAAATTAGTGGTTCAAAAGGATGCAACAGGGACCTCATCGATCACAGATTTTTCTACGTTTAACCGCCTTCAAAATCAGCAGGTTAACCGCAGTTTTTGGCAAACGTATTCAAAAAGTTTAGACGGAAGTAGTAACCTAAAATCGAGAGGTCTTTTCCCTTCTATCGAATTGCCTCCTGCGATTGATCGTATTTTCGGAGGGACCGAGGTCTCCTTTAAACCCAATGGTTCACTTCTTTTAGATGTGGGTTATATGGGGCAATTCGTCGATAATCCCGCGATTCCTGTTCAATTACGCTATGTCGGTAACTTGTTCTTTAATGAACAGGCCCAGATTAACTTTCAAGGAAAGATTGGTGATAAGTTAAATTTGAATGTCAATTTTGACACGAAGGCTAGTTTTAATTTCCAAAATCAATTAAAACTAAATTGGAAGACTCAGGAAGAAGATATTCTACAAAACATCGAAGTGGGAAATACCTCCTGGACCTTGAATTCACAATTAATTCCGGGTATTCAGAATTTATTTGGGGTGAAAACTTTATTACGTTTTGGTGCCTTAGATATGACGGTCGTTGCTGCGCAACAACGTTCAAAACAAGATTGCATTACGCTTAAAGGGGGATCTCAAGGGAAGAATTTTGAATTGAGAGTCGATCAATACGATGAGAATAGGCACTTCTTTTTGTCATCCTATTTCAGAAATAATTACGAGCGAGCACTAAAGAATCTTCCGGTAATTACCAGCGGGATAGCGGTAACTAGGGTAGAAGTATATGTCACTAACCGGACTCAGAGTACAGAAACACTTCGGAATTTAGTCTCTTTGTACGATTTGGGGGAATCGAATCCCTATAATAGTACTAATCCCATTGTACTTCCTCTTAATCCAACAAGTCCGGTAGACAATAAGGCAAACGGGATGTATGCGAAATTGCAGGCAGACCCAAACTTACGTAAGTCAAATGAGGCTACCGATCGATTAGAAAATACCTATAATTTAAAAAGAGGGACAGATTTTGATGTACTGAAAGGGGCAAAGCGCCTGACAGATCGCGAATTTAAGTTTAATTCTCAATTGGGATATATCTCCTTAGTCGCCCCTTTGCGAAATGACGAAGTGCTAGCGGTTGCCTATGAATACACATTAAATGGTCGGAAATATAAGGTAGGTGAGTTAACGGAAGATTACCAGGCTCGTCAAGATGATGAGGTGTTGATTCTCAAAATGTTGAAATCCAGTACGATTCGGAATAACCTGAATCAAGCATCAGGTAAGCCTCATCCCATGTGGGATTTGATGATGAAGAATATTTATTCTTTGAATACCTCTTCCTTAACTAAACAGAATTTTCAATTGCGAATCGTTTATAAGGATGATGCGACTGGGATTGATAATAGTAACCTGATCGAGGGTACGAATTTTAAAGATATCCCTTTGGTTAAAGTGATCGGATTGGATAAGTTAAATTTTGCGGGAGATCCTCAACCCGATGGGAATTTTGACTTTGTCGAAGACATTACGGTAGACTCAAAGAATGGTAAAATTATTTTCCCTATTCTGGAACCATTTGGATCTAATTTGCGCTCTAAGTTCACTGCTTCCGAAGCTAATTTAATCGATAAATACGTGTTTGATAAGTTATATTCAGGCACACAAATTGATGCGGCACAGCTTTCATCGAAGAATAAATTTTTCATAAAAGGTTCATTCCAATCTGGTTCTGGTGGAGATATATCGTTACCTTTTGGTGTAGAGGCCAAGTCAGTTACAGTAACGGCAGGTGGTCAATCACTTTCAGCTGGCACGGACTATATTGTGGAGCCGCAATCAGGGCGTGTTAAAATCATTAATGAGGGTGTTTTTAGTTCAGGTCGCGAAATAAAGGTTTGCTACGAGAAGCCAGATTTATTTTCTAATCAGATACGTACCTTATTGGGAACACGTTTAGATTATAATCTAGGTAAGAATATTCACCTGGGTGCTACGATTCAAAACATGTCAGAGAGTCCGCCGGCATTTTTCAGACGTGTGGCGATGGGAAATGAACCGGTGAATAATACGCTATTGGGTTTTGATGCCACGATTCTTCAGAATTCACCTGGATTAACTCGCTTTTTGGACAAATTGCCTTTGATTTCGACCAAAGAAACTTCTGTCATTGATTTCCAAGGAGAATTTGCCAAACTGATTCCGAATGTAAATGACCGCGTTCAAGGAAATGCGTTTATCGATGACTTTGAATCGGCACGTGTCATTTATAATTTAAGTTCGCAACCGACACTTTGGAAATCTGGGGCTACCCCTAAATCTTATGTGCAAGCAGGAAATAAACTAGCAGCAGGATTTAACCGAGCTAAGATTTCTGCCTATACGGTCGATGCGAGTATTTATGGTCAAGGTGGATTTGGTTTAGATGTTCCTGGAATCGATCCCACAAAGGTGAACGCGTATGCCTACGAGCGGGTAGTGACTCCAAAAGGTCTATTCCCGAATAAAGACTTTGCGAATAACATCACCAATTTACCTATTGGCGTATTAGATGTGGCTTATTTCCCGTCAGAAAGGGGCTTGTATAACTTTAACCCTAATTTAACTGCCAACGGTTTATTGCCGACCCCAGTATCTAATTTTGGTTCTATTACACGTGCCATCAGTTCAGACACTGATTTTGATAACGCAAATGTGGAGCAAATTGAATTTTGGTTGATGGATCCATTTATTGGTGGTGAAGCTGGGAAGGTTCGAGATGGCGTATTTAATAAAAATAATGAGACGGGCGGTAAACTCGTTTTTCATTTAGGGGATGTCTCGGAGGATTTTATTCCAGATGGCTATTCGAATTTCGAAAATGGTATTCCAGCCGGTGATAAAATCACTTCCGGAACGGGTAAAAATGTAGAAACGACTGATTGGGGATTAGCTCCATCTCGTCAGTTCGTGATTAATGCGTTTGATAATTCAGCTGGACGTGAGAAGCAAGATATCGGTCTAGATGGATTACCTAATCGATCCGATGACGCTAATGCCGTAACTGAAGTAACTCATTTTAGGGCCTATTTAGATCAGATTAAGGGGAGAGTGACGGACGCTGCTGCTTGGGCAAAAATCCAAAATGATCCCGCAGCAGATGATTTTGATTATTATTTGAATCAAAAATTCAATTCGACAGAATCATTAATTCAGCGTTACAAAAATTATTTAGGGATGGAAAACAATAGTCCTTCTACGGCTAATCCATCAAACGCTAGTTTTACGGAGGCGAATAGCATGTTACCTGATAGAGAGGATTTGAATAATGATAATACGGTCAACGAAAATGAGGCCTATTTTGAATATGAGGTTGATTTGAAACCTAGTTCGCTCCAGATTGGATCAGGATTTGTAGTCGATAAAATAGCAGAGGGTGGCGTTAATTGGTATTTATTCCGTATTCCCATTAAGGATAAGCGTATTTATAAGACACCTGCTGGGGAAATTAATTCGTTTAAATCGATCCGTTTTATGCGAATGGTTTTGAAGGAGTTTCAAGAACCAGTGGTTTTGCGTTTTGCCCAATTGCAATTGTCTGGCTATAGTTATCGGAAGTTTACAGGTGAATTAGATAAGCGGGGAGGGCAGGATTTGCCTGAGCCTTATGATGCGAAATTCCGTGTTTCGAGTGTGAATATCGAGGAAAATGGTCCAGCGAATAAAGGTGAGTCGGCTATTCCCTACGTGGTTCCACCTGGATTTGTTCGTGATCAAGATATTACAACGATAAATAATGCTCGTTTGAATGAGCAATCGATGAGTCTTTGTGTGGATAATTTACGTCCTGGTGATGCTAGAGCAGTCTTTAAAAATACCTTATTCGACTTTATTAATTACAAGCGTCTGAAGATGTTTGTTTCGATGCAAAGTCCTGATGCGATTAATGGACAGGTGAGTGCATTCTTGCGAATTGGTACAGATTTAACTGATAATTACTACGAGATTGAAAATACGGGGTTGACTCAAACTCAGAAGGGGCAAAGCCTAGATACTGAGATTTGGCCAATGGAGAATGAATTTGATATTGAATTTGATCTAGTGAAGCAGGTGAAAACGGAGCGTGATCGACAAGGAAAAAGCTTGAATGATCGTTTTACGATGCTTATTACGAGTTCCATTGGTAAAGTTTACAAGATTACGGTGATGGGACGTCCAGATCAAAGTGCCACGATGGTTACGATGATCGGGGTGCGAAATACGAGCTTGACGAATAAATCCTTCTGTATTTGGGTGAATGAGTTGCGTGCGTCCGGATTTGATCAAACCTCAGGCGAGGCGGCAATAGGTAAATTAGGTTTAAAGCTGGCGGATTTGGGTACGATTCAGATGAATGGGAGCTTTAAGAATTATGGTTTTGGTGGTGTTCAGGCAAAAATATCCGAACGTAGTCGGGAGAATAATGTGGAATATGGCATTACGGCTAACTTGAATTTAGATAAGTTATTACCAAAGAATTGGGGCTTTAAAATTCCGTTTTTCATCACCTATGACCGAAGAAATATTTCTCCGCAATTTGACCCGTTTGATCCAGATATTTTCCTGACTAATTCGATTCAGAAATTCTCTTCAGAGGCAAAGAAACAATCGTATTTGACCTTAGTAGAGGATAATACGGAACGGAAAGGGTTTAATTTCTCTAATGTGAAGAAATTGAAAAGCCCGACCGAGAAAACTTCGTATCCTTGGTATTTTTCGAATTTCAGCTTCTCTTATGCTTTCTCTGAGATGCTCAGAACGAGTCCTTTAATTGCTGAGTATTCTCAATTAAGTCATAAAGGAAGTGTTTTATATGCTTTCACCAGCTCATCACGTTTTTTAGAACCCTTTAAAAAGGCCACATTCGATTTGATTAAGGACTTTAATTTGAATTTAGTGCCTTCATCGTTACTTGTTCGTTTAGACATGGATCGCAGTTTTATTAAAACGCAGATGCGCAATGCTGAATTCACAACGTTAGGCGTAGCCCCTCAGTTTGAAAAGTATTGGTTTTTGAATAGGCAGTATGCGATGAATTGGAATTTAACGAAGAGTGTTGTTTTAAATTACAATGCTCAGGTTAATTCCATCATAGATGAACCAATAGGGGATTTAGATACTCAAGAAAAAAGAGATTCGGTGATGATAAGTCTTCGGGCTTTGGGGCGTGCGAAAAGTTTTGATCAACAGGCTGGAATGGTTTGGCGATTGCCTTTGCAAAAATCGGTCTTAACGGATTGGATGAATGCGGATTATACCCATCGCATCGGATATAATTATTATGCGAACTCATTTGATATTCGCGATTCGCTAGGTTTACCTTTTGGGAATATCATCAAAAATACGCGGGAACAAGCGATTAATGGTAAAATAGACTTTGTTGCTTTATATAACCGTGTAAAAGCGTTGCGTTGGGCGAATAGTCCTCGTTCTTTTGGCAAAAATATCGCTCGAAATCCAGGAGATGACGAAGAAATTGTGATTCCAGCCAAAGGAGCACTCAAATCCATTACTCGTCTCTTGTTAACCCTTCGTGGAATTCAAGTTAATTATGCGATTAATGAATCGACAACTTTGCCAGGTTTCCTTCCAAATCCAGGTATGCTGGGTATGAATTCGCTTAATCAAGCTCCAGGTTTTGATTTTATTCGGGGTAGTCAGGATGATGGCATTCGATTCAAGGCCGCTGAGAATGGTTGGTTAACTCGTAGTACCGTTCAAAATACGCCTTTCACGCAATTACGAACACAAAAGCTAACCTATTCTACTCAATTAGAACCTACCAAGGATCTTCGAATTCAAGTGGATGGAAATTATAACCGCGGGGATAATTACCAAGAATTTTTCCGTCCAGATAAACCAGGTGGACCTTTTGTTTCCCAAAGCCCTATTCGCTCCGGTAATTATTCCATGTCCTTCTTGTCCTTTATGACGGCATTCTCTAATCCGGAGACCGTATTCGAGGAATTCAGATCTAATCGCTCTGTTTTATTATCTCGTCTAAATCGTTCGAAGCCGACTGAAATAGGTACTTATAACCAAAATTCACAAGATGTGCTTATTCCAGCCTTCTTTGCCGCATATTCTGGTGTTTCTGCGAATAGCGTTAAATATTCACCTTTCTACGATATCCCATTACCTAATTGGAAAGTAGATTATAATGGTTTGAACTTATTGCCAGGGATTAAAAATAACTTTGCTTCCTTCACTATTTCGCATATGTATTCGAGTACCTATAATGTAGGTAATTTTGTTTCTTCCTTAGAATATGGGCAGTTTGCGACGGATTATATGAACCTGTCATTAAACAGTTTATTGTATCCACTGTCGTCTCGTTTTGATCCGGTAACGAATACCTTGATTCCTGTCTACGTGATGAGTACGATTTCCTTTGTGGAACGATTCTCTCCATTAATTGGAGTGAATGCGGTAACTAAGAGTAAGATTTCCCTACGTTTGGAATACAATCAGGATCGTAATGTCGGTTTGAATTTAGCGAATTCTCAAGTGGCTGAATTAGCGAATAAGGATTTCACCGTTGCGGTAGGATTTACGAAAGCGAATATGTTGATCCCTTTCAAAATTAATGGGAGATCAGTTCGCCTGCCTAATGACTTGCGTTTCAATATGAATTTAACCATTCGCGATACCCGTACGTTGCAGCGTAAATTAGATGCGGAGACGATTGTGACCCAAGGTTTTGTTAATTTCCAATTCCGTCCACAGTTGAGTTATAACGTCAATAATAAATTGACGGTGACAGCCTATTTTGATAAAATGATGAACAATCCATTGGTTTCTAATTCATTCTATCGTTCCACTGTGGCAGGGGGCTTCCAAATCCGATATAGTTTATCTGAATAATCGAAAATCGTTTGCAATAAATAGAGTTTTTTGTGACCTTTGTGGGCAAACAAATTATCATATGAACTTTCCAAGCGAATTAAAATATACTCAAGAACACGAGTGGATTAAAGTAGATGGCGATGTAGCTATCGTAGGTATTACTGATTTTGCTCAGAGTGAATTAGGAGATATTGTTTTTGTAGAAGTGGAGACCGTAGGTCAAAACATTGCAAAAGACGGTGTTTTCGGTACAGTTGAAGCGGTTAAAACGGTTTCTGACTTATTCTTACCTGTCGCTGGTGAAATTGTAGAATTTAATACAGCCTTAAACAATAGCCCAGAATTAATTAATTCAGATCCTTACGGAGATGGTTGGGTAGTGAAAATCAAAGCAGCAGATGCGGGTGATCTTTCTCAATTGATGGATGTGGAAACATACAAATCCTTTATCGGACATTGATTTTAAAACCCTGTTAATCAGGGTTTTTTTATATAACAGAACAAATGCGGATCTTATTCAAACAGATTTTAATTCAAGATAGCCGTTCTCCTTATTTCGGGAAGAAGGTGGATCTTTTATCCGAAAATGGTCGGTGGGTTGCCATTGGTTCAGCTATTGAGGAGAAAGCAGATGAAGTGGTTAGCGGAGAACAATTACAATGGTTTCCATCCGTAGTGGATTTACGTGTCCATCATACTTTACCAGGTGGTGAGCATAAAGAGGATTGGACTAGTTTGCAATCTGCCGCAAGAAAGGGTGGGGTTTTAGATCTACTTTTATTGCCTACCGGCGATCCAGTTCCACAACAACCAGAGGCGATTCACTATATAGCCTCTAATTTAGCAGGATCAGGAATCGCTTGCTACCCGGCTGCTCCCTTAACATTAGATAATAAGGCAGAGAACTTTAGTGACTTGATGGATCTGCATCATGCGGGTGCCTCTTGGTTTAGCCATGGAGCCGGTTCTCTTCAAGATACTGACTTGATGCTTAAGTGTTTACAGTACTTGCAGCCTTTACCCGTGAAAGTTATTTCTCGTCCAGATGTGAAGGGTTTATCCTTATTTGGCCAAATCCACGAAGGACTTCAAAGTACCTTGTTGGGTCTAAAAGGAATCCCCGTTTTAGCTGAAACGATGCACATCAAACGGGATTTGGATCTATTAGCCTACGTGATGAAGCACTCCTTCGGGTTAGCGAATGCTGAATTCTCCTTACATTTCTCTTGTATTTCAACTGCTGAATCGGTAGAATTGATTAAACAAGCGCAAGCGTCTGGATTGCCAGTTACGGCTGATGTGGCGATTTATTCTTTAGTATTTACAGAAGAGGCTGTCTCTGATTTTGATACCTTAAAGAAGGTAAATCCGCCGCTTAGAACGGAACAAGATCGATTAGCTTTATGGCAAGGTTTAAAAGAGGGAGTGATTCAATCAGTCGTTTCTGATCATCATCCTGTGGAAGTGGAGAATAAAGACCTGGAATTCGATCAAGCCTCCTTTGGTACGATTGGTTTAGAGACCTTAGCCATCGCTTTCTTATCAGAAGCTTCTAAACAAGGATTAGCTAAAGCTGATCAGTATATTTCTCATCACCCAGCTGCCTTCTTAGGTCTCAAGCAGCCTGAATTACAGGTGGGGGAAAGAGTGAAAGGTATCGTGATTTCGAAAGAAGTGTACGTGTATGATGTGAATTCTATTGTTTCTAAATCAAAGAATTCTATTTTCATTGATCATCAGTTTGATTACAAAATAACGGGAGTATATGGTCAGTAATTGGTTCTCAGAAATTAGCCGATTTGTCATCTACGCCATCTTATTTGTGGTTTTACTCGTGGCTTATGGTTTTATTTTGCAACAAATAGGTATTATTCCCATTGGTGGAAAAAAGGCGCCTACCTTCGTCTTTTTGCTTTTCTTTCAATGGTGGTATGTTTTTAAATTCCCTAGTCGTAATCAAGGAGAGAAAAAGCATTTCCTTGTTTATTTTGTATTGCAATACATTTTGATCCTTGTAACTGCCACCTTTTCGGCACTTTTTCTACATTATTTTTTCCAAACAGGACCTGGCCTACATATGTTAGACGGCTATATTCAACAGAGTTTATTGGAATTAAATGGGTATAAAGAGGTGATTGTGAGTCAAGAAGGGGGAGAGTATTATAACAGTCTTCATGACGGGATTAAATCAATTAATGCTTATAGCATCGCTAAAGATGATTTTGTTCAAAAAATTGCACTAGGCTTTTTGCCAAATTTGTTAATTTCACTTTATTATAAAAAATAGCTATGGATAATTCAACAAACGAATCAAGTGTTTCCTCCTCAGTTATTGCCTTGAAATATGGCTTCATTTCAGGCTTATTGAGTTTTCTTTTCTCTACACTCGTAAATGTGATGGGTTGGGCTGAGAATTTCCAAGAATCTATCGGATGGATTTCAGGGATCTTCTCTTTAGTCTTGGCCGTTACGATCACCTATTTATGTTTAAGAGAATATAGAGAGCAGAATGCAGGATATATTACCTATGGCCAAGGTTTAGGACTATCGACACTATTAGGTGCCATTGGTGGTCTAGTAGCCGGAGGATTTAACTATATATACATCGAATTCATCGATAATTCAGTGATTCAACGCCAAATGGATTTAGCGAGAGAAAAGATGGAGGATCAAGGAATGAGCGCAAGTCAAATTCAAAGTGCTGAAGAAATGACTCGTTTATTTATGAATCCTGGAATGCAGTTCGTCGTTGTAGTCATTACAGGGGTTATTTTTAATTTCTTATTAGGGTTAATCGTTTCGGCTGTTGTTAAGCGCGAGAAACCTATTTTTGAATAAGATGTTAGCCCTTCTTAAGAAAGATGTGTTGGCCTTTTTTAGCTCTTGGATGGGCTGGGGGATCATCGCATCTTTTTTTGTTTTAATGGGTGTGTATGTTTGGGTGGTTGATGGTAATGTACTCGATTTTGGGTTCGCTGAATTATCTGTATTTTTCAATCTTAGTCCTTGGTTTTTCTTGTTTTTAGTACCATCACTGACGATGAATTCTTTTTCGGAAGAAGTAGATAAGGGTACATTTCAATTGCTGAGATCATTGCCCATTTCCGATACGCAGATTCTAGGGGCGAAGTGTTTAGCGCTTTTATGCATCCTAATTTTAGTCTTATTGCCAAGCCTTTTGTTTGTTCAAAGTATTGCCTTATTAGGTTTGCCTGCCTCTAATTTTGATTCTTCTTTGATTTACGGAGGGTATGCAGCCTTGCTATTACTCGTACTTTGTTTTGTTGGATTAGGTGTATTAGGTTCTAGTTTTACGAAGAAGCAGCCGGTAGCTTTCCTATTGGGATTAGTCTTGAACTTCGTTTTTTGGCAAGGTCTGAAGGAATTAGGCTGGGATATGTTTGATTTATCCTCTCCTTATAATCGATTGAGCATGGGAGTCCTTCAGTTTACTGATCTTTGCTTTTTTTGCGGATTTATACTCGTCTTATGGGGCGTTATACGAATTCGAATGAGTCTTATTATTTAAAATCTTGAATTGAAATTCTGTGAGAGCAGAATTCAATTTCTCTAGCTTCATTCGAAGCAATAATGATTAGCTTTTCTTTCTGTTCTTTAAGTCTTTCGAAAAACCAGTTTTTTGCTGATTCATCAAAATTAGTCGTGGGTTCATCTAATAACAAAACAGGCCTAATTGACAATAAGGCAAAGCCTAATTTGATTTTTTGGCGCATACCAGACGAATAATTCTTAATGGATTTATGTCTGTCAGGGCTGAGTTCAATGAACTTCTCAAAATGTTCAATGTCGATAGAAAAGGGGAGGTACTGGTTCTTCTTTAGCAATTCTAAATGCTCAACTAAAGTATATTCTTCAATTAATTCCACGTAAGGCGCAGCATACGTAATTTGTGAATACACATTTTCAGCCTCAACTTGTGGCATCTCCACTTTGCCAGAATTGGGTAACGTATATTGCGCTAAGAGCTGAAGTAAAGTTGATTTACCTGAGCCATTAGGCCCTGTTATGGCATAGGAATTTCCAGCCGTGAATTGGTAGCTGAATTGTTTAATGACATATTCTTGTCTAAACTTTTTTGAGATGTTTTGAGCAAGAATTTCCATTCAGATTATCCTTTCATAATACCTCGCTCTGAATTTTTTACAAAATCTAGGATTTCGTTTACTTCAGGTGAATTTGGTAATTGCGTTGCGATCTCTTCTAAAGCTGCATTCGTATTTAATCCTTTTAAATAAAGGTAACGATAGGCTTCTTGAATATTATTTATTTGTTCATCGCTATAATTGCGACGACGAAGACCAACAGAGTTAATCCCCGCATAGCTTAAAGGCTCTCTTCCTGACTTAGTGAATGGAGGTACATCTTTTCTAACTAATGAGCCTCCAGAAATCATCACATGGGCTCCAATAGTCGCGAATTGATGAATAGCTGAGGATCCGCCAATAATAGCAAAATCTCCTACCGTTACATGCCCTGCCATTTGGACAGAGTTTGCAAGAATACAATTATCACCAATAAAACAGTCGTGAGCTACGTGAACATAGGCCATGATTAGGCAATTCTTACCTATCACAGTTTTCAGTTTGTCAGATGTTCCTCGGTTGATTGTGACACATTCTCGAATGGTAGAATTGTCTCCGATTTCTGCCGTTGTCATTTCCCCTCCAAATTTTAAATCTTGAGGAATAGCGGAAATAACAGCACCAGGAAAAATGCGGACATTTTTTCCAATACGAGCACCAGGATAAATGGTCACATTAGACCCGATCCATGATCCTTCACCAATTTCTACATCTTCGTGTATAGAAGTAAAAGCATCAATGCTAACATTCGCTGCAATCTTAGCTTTTGGATCAATATGAGTTAATTGATGAATCATATTATTATTAACCTTAGGACTTACGAACTAAACTAGCAGTCATTTCTGCTTCACATACAACTTGACCTGCCACATAGGCTTTACCAGTCATTTTAGCGATTCCTCTACGGATAGGAGCTTGCAACTCGCATCTAAAGATAATGGTATCGCCTGGAATAACGCTTTTTCTGAAACGGCAATTCTCAATACCTACTAGGTAAGGCCAATAATTTTCAGGATCCTCAACAGAACTTAAAACAAGAATTCCGCCCGTCTGAGCCATCGCTTCCACTTGCATAACACCTGGCATTACTGGATTGTTTGGAAAGTGGCCCATGAAATAATTCTCATTCATGGTCACATTTTTTACGCCTACAACGCTCGTATCATCTAAATAAATGATTTTATCAATCATTTGGAAAGGATAACGATGCGGTAATAACTCATAAACACGCTCGTGAGTGAAAATTGGAGGCTGTTTAGGATCGTAGACAGGAACCTTATTCTTCTCAGAATCTAACATTAACTTCTTAATCTTACGAGCCAGTTCCACGTTTGAGGCGTGACCTGGACGAGAAGCTAATATTTGAGCCTTGATAGGTCTTCCTACAAGGGCCAAGTCACCCATGAGGTCTAACAACTTATGGCGTGCCATTTCATTGTTAAAATGAAGATTTGTATTGTTTAGGATACCAGCTTCTTTTGAAACGGAGATCTTTGGCTTCCCTAATACTTCTGATAGATGGGCTAATTCTGATTCGGAATAATCTTTATCTGCAATAACAATGGCATTATTCAGGTCACCACCTTTGATTAATCCCGCTTTGTATAAAACCTCTAACTCGTGTACAAAACAAAAAGTACGGCACATTGAGAAGTCTTTCTCAAACTGTGAAACGTGACTTAAATTAGCATGCTGGCTCGATAAAAATTTGGAATTATAATCAACCATTACGGCCATGCGGTAATCGTTCAGCGGCAAAGCAGCTAATTCGATCCCATTTTCTAAGTCTTTGTAACGTACTTCTTCCGTTAATTCGAAAAATTTACGATGTGCATCTTGCTCAACTAAAGTAGCATCCTTTAAAGCCTCTACAAATTTGATGGAACTACCATCCATAATAGGAGGTTCAGGTCCGTCTAATTGGATAAGGATATTATCAACTTCTAACCCAACTAATGCCGCTAAAACGTGCTCAACGGTATTAATACGAGCGCCATTGTGTTCAATCGTTGTTCCTCGCGATGTATCCACTACATAATCAACATCCGCATCTGCGATCGGTTGACCTGGTAAGTCTACACGTTGAAATTTAATCCCGTGATTGGCAGGTGCTGGTAAAAAAGTAAGATTGGCAACTACGCCAGTATGTAAACCTACACCTGTAAGTGTTACAGCCTTGGTAATGGTATGTTGCTTATTGTTCATACGCGTTATTAAGATTCTAATCGTTTTAATAAGTCCGGCAATTGGCGCAATAAAGCGTTGCGCTTTAAATATTCACTGTTAGGAGATGCCGGTGTACCTCCTAAAATTTGGCCTTCTTTACGGACCGTTTTAGTTACTCCCGATTGGGCAGTAACAATCGTTTTATCTGCAATACTGATGTGCCCAGCGACACCCACTTGGCATCCGATAAGGCAGTTTTTGCCTATTTTAGTAGAACCAGATACGCCTGTTTGTGCTGCTATGGCTGTATTTTCGCCTACCTCTACATTGTGCGCTATTTGAACTAGGTTATCTATTTTAACTCCTTTTTTAATTAAAGTAGATCCCATGGTAGCTCTATCGATGGTTGTATTCGCACCTACACTAACACCATCTTCTAAAACCACGTTCCCTAATTGAGGGATGGTGGTGAAAGTGCCATCTGCTTGCGGTGCAAAACCGAATCCATCGGATCCAATCACAGCATTCGCATGAATTGTACAAGAATTCCCAATGACAGTATCGTTATAAATAACTACACCTGGGTAGATAACACAATCAGTACCAATTCGTACATTTTTTCCAATCGTCACATGGGCGGCTACGTAGGTATTATTACCTATCTTAGAGCCAGCACCTACGCTAGAAAATGTTCCTAAATAAACTTCTTTGCCTATTTCTGCCGACTGTTCGATAAAGCTGGGTTGTTGAATCCCTGTCTCTTTAATGCTTGTGAACTCCTGGTATTTTTGAAGTAAAATAGTGAAGGCAAAGTAGGGGTCTTTTACCTTGATTAAGGTTGCTAAAGGCTTTTCTTTTAATACTAAATCGTTAGCTATAATGATAGCCGTAGCCTTAGATTGATATAAAAATGATTCGTATTTAGGATTAGCTAAGAAAGATATGCTGCCTTCTTGCCCTTCCTCGATCTTGTTAAACGTCGTAATAATTGCTGATCCATCGCCATCTACTGTACCTTGAATTAATTGGGCTATTTGGTCAACAGTAAATTTCATTCGGCAAACGATGTTTAATAGATGCGAAGAGAATATCCATTAGCTCAATTCTCCTTGCAAATATACGCTCTTTGGACAACAAAAATAGTATTTTTTTACAATCTTACTTAATGCTTGGATGGTCGGTAAATCTGATGCTTCGAGTAACTCGACAACTTGACCTTGTTTGTCGACCATTTTGATCGTATTGTCGCCCTGTACGTAGGCTGCATTTGAAGTAGAACCTTCAATTACGAAGTAGGATAATTCTTCGTCGCTAATTCCGTACTCTCTTTTGATATTCTCTTCAATTTCCAGTCTTTTTGCCTTAGGAATTGGTTGTGAGCCTAGTTTACAGGTGAATAATTTTCTGGCCAAAAAGTGTGTACACAAATGCCTTAATATCTTATCACTCGAATTCTTCCACTCTTTGATTGCTGCCCATACATCATGGTCATCTAATTCTGTAAACGCAATCAATAGGTTCTCTTTTGTCGAAAATTCCTCCCAAGTATGGGTCTGTTTTAAGAATGTTTTTAGGGGGCCTGAACAAGTAAGCTTTTGGCCTTCAGAAAATAAAAATTTAGCCCTTCTTAAAATTTGAATTAACATCGTCTCCGCTGCAATGGCCGTTTTATGTAGGTAGACTTGCCAATACATTAGACGTCTTGCCATCAGGAAGTTCTCGGTGGAATAGATTCCTTTTTCTTCAATGACTAATTGTTCATTATTCAAATCCATCATGCTTAATAGACGCTCAGAACCGATAAAACCTTCACGTACACCAGTATAAAAGGAATCACGGCTTAAATAATCTAAACGGTCTACATCTAGTTGTGAAGAGACTAATTGATGGAAAAATTTACGGGGATATTTATTCTCAAAAATGTCAATGGCTAGATTTAAACGCCCCTTAAAATGTTGGTTCAATTTTGCCATTAATAGGGTAGAGACATCCTCATGTTTCACTTCATTTAATAAAGTATATTCTAATACATGTGAGAAAGGACCATGCCCAATATCATGTAAAAGAATGGCTATTTCCGCACCTTCGCGTTCCTCTGCGGAAATGGAATACCCCTTAGCTTTTAGATTATCTAATACTTGATCCATGAGATGCATCGCACCCAAAGCATGATGAAAACGGGTGTGGTGTGCACCTGGATAGACAAACTCCGCTAAACCTAATTGTTTGATTCGCTTAAGTCGCTGAAAATAAGGGTGATCTATTAGCTCTAGAATTAATGGATTATTGATTTTAATAAAACCATAAATCGGATCATTAATAATTTTAGTCGGGTACATGGGATATTCTTTTCCGAAATTTAGCTAAAAAGGTTAGTATTCCTTAATTTTGTGCCACATTGAATTCCTATTATGGGATGTACAATGCGGACTTGTAGCTCAGTTGGTTAGAGCATCTGACTCATAATCAGGGGGTCC
>JBMSJH010000015.1:0-15975 GCA_049418705.1 Aquirufa sp. | reverse complement strand
CTGATTTAGTGGGGATTCTGACGGCTATTTTTGTGAGTTATTTGTTTTTTGGATAGCCTTTAAATGGTGAATGGTAAGTGATAAATTGTTAATATTTGATGGAAGATTCATTTATCATTCACCGCTTACCATTTACCATTTTATTTATCTGCTAATGCCGCAACAAGTTCAAACCCTAAACTCTCAATCTTCAGCCGCACCTCGTGCTTATTCTTCAGCCCGACGATCTTCGCGGTTTGGCCAGTTAGGGGGCCAGATTCGATGGTGATGTAATCGCCCACTTTTGCGGTGGTGCCGATGGTTTCGACTTCGAGGTGGTCAGATAAGAATTGTTTGATGGCAAGAATTTCGTCGTCTTGGATGACGGCGGGTTTGTGGAGCCAGTAGACGAAGTTAACGACACCGAAGGTGCGGCGGACAAGGCCACTTTGCTTTTCGAGGTCGATGTTAACGAAGACGTAGGAGCGGAAGAGGACTTCTTCGACCCATTTTTTGCGGTCAGACCATTGCTTCTTGCGCTTCGTGGTAGGGCAGTAGGCTTCGATGCCTAGCTCCTGAAGGCGCAAGGAGACTTTCTTCTCCATTCTGGATTTCGTGTAAATCGCGTACCAAGCCATGCTTATAATCGGGCGTCAGCCAAGTCTTTGGATAAGATGGATTTGATGTCGAAGATGACCCCGTTTTCGGCGCGCAAAGAGGCGAAGGGGAGGTCTAAGAATTCATTGTGGGCTACGGTCAAAACAATCGCTTGGTATTGATCTGCCAGTTTAGAAACGAGGTCGATGCCGTGTTCGTGTTTCACTTCGGCGGCATTTGCCCAAGGGTCATAGACGTCTACGTCCATCCCAAAATCAACGAGTTCTTTATAGATGTCGACGACGCGAGAGTTGCGGATGTCCGGGCAGTTTTCTTTGAAGGTGATGCCGAGCATGAGGGTTTTGGCGCCGCCTATTTTTTGGCCTTTATTAATCAACAGTTTGACTAATTTATTCGCTACGAAAATGCCCATGTTATCGTTCACGCGGCGACCGGAAAGGATCACCTGTGGGTAATAGCCTAAGCTTTCGGACTTGTGCAATAAGTAATAAGGGTCCACGCCGATGCAGTGGCCGCCCACTAAACCGGGTTTGAAATTCAAGAAGTTCCACTTTGTTCCGGCCGCTTCTAATACTTCCGTCGTGTCGATGCCCATGCGATCGAAGATCAAGGCAAGCTCGTTTACGAAGGAGATATTGACGTCGCGTTGGGCGTTTTCAATGGCTTTGCTGGCTTCAGCCACTTTCATCGAAGGCGCTTTGTGCGTGCCAGCGGTAATGATGGAGCGGTATAATTGGTCGACTTTTTCGGCGATTTCGGGTGTGGAGCCGGAGGTAACTTTCTTGATTTTGGTCAAGGTATTTACCTTGTCGCCGGGATTAATGCGTTCTGGCGAGTAGCCACAGAAGAAGTCTTCGTTGAATTTTAATCCAGAGAATTTCTCCAAAACAGGAACACAATCCTCCTCCGTACAACCCGGATAAACCGTGGATTCATAAATGACTAAATCACCTTTTTTCAAGGCTTTTCCGATCATTTCAGAAGCCTTTAAAAGCGGGCTTAAGTCTGGTTTTTTGAAGTGATCAATGGGAGTGGGAACTGTAACAATAAAAGTGTTGCAGGCTGCTAAATCAGCCGCATTCGATGAAAAGCTTAATGAAACCGACGCTTTTAATTGCTCCGAAGTTACTTCGTGCGTGCGATCAAAACCGGTGTTTAATTCCGCGATGCGGCTGGTGTCGATGTCGAAACCGAGCGTAGGAATTTTCTTGCCAAACTCCACCGCCAGCGGAAAACCCACATATCCTAAGCCTATAATGGCGATCCGTGTACTCATCTTATTTCGTCGAGAATAATTTTACGTCCGCCTGAACCATGTCTTTTACTAGCGCGGCTAAATCGTATTTAAGGGTCCAGCCTAGTTTTTCTTTGGCCTTCGTAGGATCACCTATTAATAATTCTACTTCCGTTGGACGGAAATAGCGCGGGTCGATGGCAATGACCTCTTGTCCCACCGGCACTTGGTAAGCTGGATTCGAGCAAGAAACCACGATTCCTTTTTCGTTTACACCTTCGCCTGAGAACGCCACTTCAATACCCAATTCGGCAAACGACATGCGAATAAATTCGCGCACAGTCGTCGTAATTCCGGTTGCGATCACATAATCTTCCGGCGTATCTTGTTGCAAAATCAACCACATCGCCTCGATATAATCTTTCGCGTGTCCCCAGTCACGTTTCGCTTCCAAGTTACCTAAGTGAATTTTTTTCTCTTGCCCTAAAGCTATCTGTGCCACTCCTCGAGTGATTTTACGAGTCACGAAAGTCTCGCCGCGAAGCGGGGATTCGTGGTTAAATAAAATCCCGTTCACTGCAAACATGCCGTAGGCTTCGCGGTAATTCACCGTGATCCAGTAGCCATATAATTTAGCAACTGCGTAAGGTGAGCGTGGATAAAAAGGAGTCGTTTCTGATTGCGGAACTTCCTGTACGAGGCCGTAAAGTTCCGAGGTGGACGCTTGGTACACTTTGGTCTTTTTCACCAAACCTAGCAAGCGAATGGCCTCTAAAATACGCAAGGTTCCGATGCCGTCTACCTGCGCCGTATATTCTGGTTCGTCGAAAGAAACTTTCACGTGGGACATCGCCCCAAGGTTGTAAATTTCGTCCGGTTGTACTTCTTGAATAATGCGAATGATGTTCGTCGAATCACTTAAATCGCCGTAGTGCAAGATGAAAGAGGCGGAATCCACGTGCGGATCTTGGTACAAATGATCAATACGATCCGTGTTAATCAAAGAGCTTCTGCGCTTGATTCCGTGTACAATATATCCTTTATTTAAAAGAAATTCCGCTAAATAAGCGCCATCTTGTCCTGTTACGCCCGTAATGAGAGCTACCTTTTTTCCTGTCGACATACGATTCATTAAGAAGTCAAAATTACGCAAAAAACGGGCCTAACGCAATTTATTCATACAAGGCTAAAATGGCCTTCTCGTGTTTCGCGTAAATTGCCTTGCGTTTTAATTTCAAAGTAGGGGTGATTTCTCCGTCCACTACCGTGAATAAGCGTGGCAATAGAACGAATTTTTTCACCTGTTCGTATTTCGCAACCGAGCCCATCGTATCTAAAACTTCTTCCTCTATTTTAGCGATGATCTCCTTGTTTGTAATTAATGCCTCTGGACCTTTGGCCTTAATTCCTTGTTGATCTGCCCACACTTGCAAGGCATTAAACTCGGGGATAATCAGCGCCGATGGGAATTTTTGGCCTTCGCCCACTACCATACATTGCTCAATAAAGGCCGATTCTTTTAATTTATTTTCCACTAATTGTGGTGCGACGTATTTACCTCCTGAAGTTTTGAAGATCTCTTTCTTGCGATCCGTAATCTTCAAATATTTACCGTCTACCATCATCCCGATGTCACCGGTGTGGAACCAACCGTCCTTATCAATCGCCTCAGCCGTAGCCTCCGGATTTTTATAATAACCCACCATCACTGAATCTCCCTTCACACAAATTTCTCCGTCCTCTGCAATCTTCAATTCAATCGAATCGACTAACGATCCCACGCAACCTACCTTGAAATCAACTGGCTTCACACGTGAAACCGAAATCACCGGAGAGGTTTCCGTTAAGCCATAGCCTTCCGAAACCGGAATGCCGGCCGCCCAGAAAACACGGGAAAGACGAGGTTGTAATGCGGCGGAACCTGAAGCAATCAAACGGACATTTCCGCCTAACGCTTCTTTCCATTTACTAAAAATCACTTTGCGGTAGAAGCCTAATTTTATCGAATCGATTAAACCTAGCTTCTCCATCGGATCGTATTTCAAACCAAAATCCAATGCCCCAAAGAAAAGTGCACGTTTGATGCCGGTAAGTTCATTTCCTTTGGCCAAAATCTTATCATATACTTTCTCCAGTAGACGCGGCACCGTCGCAAACATCGCCGGCTTCACCTCTCTAATATTATCCGCGATCGTCTCCATGCTCTCCGCATAATAGACCGAAACGCCATAGTACATGTACATATAAATGTCCGTGCGCTCATAGATGTGGCAAAGCGGTAAAAAACTTAAAGCGCGATCTGAAGGCAACAAATCAAAGAAATTTCCGCGCACTAAGGATTTCACATTACTCACAATATTGTGGTGCGTTAACATCACGCCCTTCGGACGACCGGTCGTTCCCGAGGTATAAATCAACGTCAATAAATCACTCGGCTGCACCGCATCCATCAAAGGCTTCAATTTTGCTGGATCTTTTCCTTCCCCTAAATCCTTCACCGCCGTCCAACGTTCCACATCCGCCACCGGATCAAACGTATAAATGCCCTTAATCTTCTTGTTTCCTTTCGATGCTTCCTTCACTTTCAAGTACAGTTCTTCATTTTCACAGAAGACGAACTTCACTTCAGCATCTTTAAAAATATAGTCGTAATCCTCAATCGTAATCGTAGGATACATGGGAACAGTCACACCACCGATCATTTGAACAGCAAAATCAACAAAGTTCCAAGCGGGACGATTCCCTGAAATGATAGCTACTTTTTCACCTGGCTTAATTTTAAGCTCTAATAATCCCAAAGCCAATGTTTGAATGGTCTCCAAAGTTTCGTCTACCGAATACTTCCTCCATTCGCCATCTCTCTTCAGATTAAATAGGTCTTCTTTCTTAAAGCTGGCATAAGCTTGTAATAAATCAAATACGCGTGTGAATTGTTGATGAACCATAAAAGGAAGGATTTTGAGATAGCAATTTAGCCAAATAGTATTAAATAAAGTTCTTTTTGCATCTAAATTACTTATCCACAAGTTATCCACAACACAAAGGACTATTTAATCTTTTTTTATCCCATATAAATAATTTTAATACACTTAATATCAAAAAAGCATCAAAATCCTTTTTTCAGCCTAAAAACTTATCCACACACATAAATTAAAAAAAGAAAAGAATTTTTAAATCTCTTTTTTGTTTCTTCTTGTTGTTCTCTGTGGATAAGTGGATAAGTCAATATCGTGTTTGTAAGTACTTGATATGACTACGTTTTGGAAAATCAAAAGCCAATATGCCAATGTGGATAAGTGTCTAACAACTTGTGGATAACCTCGGACTTATCCACACAGGTGGGGTGAGCTCAAAAGTTATGCACAGTTATGCACACAAATTGTGGATAGAATGTGGATAAAAAGGGCACTTATCCACAGTGCTAAAGGGTGTTTATCCACAAGTCACTTAGTTGGAAATTCGCCTTTAATTTGATCTTATTTTCAAAGTAATAGATCGCCTCTGGCTTTTTCTTAGTCTTGAAATCGCCTATATCCCATTGACCATTCTCATTTTCATCTACGATTACCCGCAGCGTATAAATGCCCGGTTCCACGTTTTGGAAAGAACAGGTTCCGGTAGATTTCTGCTCGTAGGCCTTTTCTAGCTTTTCGCCTTTTAATAATTGGTAGATATAGTGTCCTGGTTTGCGAATTCCTCCTTCGATTATACCCGTTTCCTCAGGATCCAATCGCTTGATTTGCTGCTTGTATTCATTCGTAGAATCAGCCTCAGGACCCACGAAAGCGATTTTATCTAATGCTAGTGTGAATTTCTCCCGCTTGGGCAAGAAGGCACTTTTAATGGTTAGGATGTTCTGGAACTTATTCCAACTAAACGCCTCGTCCGGGAAGGTTAAATCATCGTCGTTTTCCGTTAAAATATGAACCTTTTTAGATACCCATTGCAAGACGGGTTTTGGGAAAATAATCAAGATGGAATCAGTCGGAACGATGAGAGAACCCACTTTTGGGAATATATCGAAGCCTAAAGGAACGTTTGTTGCCTTTTCCTTCTTAGCCAATTCTCTGAATTTAGCCTTTAGTTTAAAATCGGTGTTTCGGCCCACCGAATCTTCGAGCGCCGCCTCTATTCGCAAGGTATCCGCCTTATTTAAACCACCTACATAAATTCGCAGGTTGCGGTCATTTTCAATTTGGTAGAGCGGTTTCTCCTCAGATGAAAAGCGCAAATTAGCCGCCTTTATACCCCGCGAAAACTCATATAAAACCGTTTTAGCGGTTGTCGTCGTTTTCATTAATTTCAACGGATCCTGGTTCTGCAGGGCGATTTTAAAATCCCGGGTTTCATTTTTCTGTAGGTCGATGAAAGCCTCAGGGATAAAGTCTACCGATTCTTTAGCGGAATTATACAGTAAGTTATTATTTGCGTCATCGAAGGCCGCCATGTAGTATTTTCCGGCTGCCAAGTTCTCCAAAGTATAGGTTCCCGACGTATCAGTTCTCACGAAATAATAAGGTTTCGCCTTATCGATACGCAAGCTGTCATTGTAAGGATATAAGCCTACCGTGATATTATCGGCTTTTTTATTCGTCAGTAGGTGTTTTACCTTCCCTTGAATTTTCAAGGAATCGATGTTATTCGAGGTGCTGAAAACAAGCTTAATGTTTCGCCCTTTATTTCGTTCTGCGACGTCCTCCACCGCATTTCTAAAGTTAAAGGTATAGGTCGTATTGTCTTTTAAGGCGCTGTCTAATACCAAAGTTAGCCCCGTAGGACGAATGCGCGTTTCGTAGTTTCCAATCGAAGGCGTGATTAACAACTCTTGGTTTAGGCCTTTTATGGTCACGTATTCGTTGAACGTTAATTCAATCTTTTTCCCTTTGAAATTCTTACTCTTATTTAGTGGAATCGAGTTGATCACGACTGGCGCCAACGTATCTTTTTTTCCACCCGGAGGCGAGGCCATTTGGGCACAGCTTTGCAGAAAAACTAAGCTGATTCCTAAGCCTAAAAATATAAATAAAAGACTGAATTTCAGGTAATTACGCATGTTCAAATGTATAAAGATTACTTGAATAATTCGGCTTGCCCAGCATCGCTCGTAGGTTAGAAATCAATCCAATTAAAAACGAATGAAGCAGGCGTTTATTACCTGTTTTGTATTCGTTGCTTAACAAAGAAATGTAAAAGCTATCGAAAATAAGCCCGCGGCTCTTCTGTAATTTAAAACCGTATTTCGCAGCTAATGCTGTAATTGTTGCTGGCGTGAAATGGTAGATGTGTCGTGGAACATCGTATGCAGCCCAGTATTCTTCGAAATAACCAGCATCGAAACTCGCCGGGTTAGGCAGGGCTAATAAAAGTTTCCCGTCTTTATTCAGTCGATTCTTGAAGAAGTTAAAATACTCATCTAGTTCGTAGACGTGTTCTAATACGTGCCACAAGGTGATCACTTGAAATTGTTTTTCTGGAGCGATTTCTGCTAAAGATGGCGCGATGGTAAGCCCCGTTAATTTAGCCGCTCTAGCCGCCGTTTCTGGGTCTAATTCCAAGCCATTGATATTCCAACCTTTTTCTTTTGCGGCAGCTAGAAAATGCCCGTTACCGCAACCGATATCTAGTAATTCTTTATTGGCTTTTTTATCAGGTTCAATCCAATTCAATTTTGACTGAAGTGTGAACTTGCGAACCGCATGGTAGAGCTTGTTGACAATTCCCTCATTCGTATCACTATGAGAAATGTAAGCACTCGCATGGTAATAAGGTCCCGCTTCGTTTGCGGCTGGCCTTGGGTTTGTGTAGATCAAAGAACAAGCATCACAACTAACGATGTGGAATTGCTCGTTCGATACAGTATAATCTTTTGCCTTAAATTTTAAGGTCGAATTAGGTGATCCGCAAACGGGGCAGTTTTGTATATTTTCCATTAGCGTCCCATGAATAAAAGTAAGATGGAAATGTCAGAAGCCGACACTCCGGAAATGCGACTTGCCTGACCGATAGTCTGCGGCAAAATCGATTTCAATTTTATGCGTGATTCGGTTGAAAGCGTTTTGATTTTATCGTAGTCGAAATTCGCTGGAATGGATAAGTCTTCCATCGAGCGCATTTTGTCCACCATCAATCTTTCCTTTTCTATATAGCTTTCGTATTTCACCAAAATCTCTACTTGCTCGCGCACCTCTTGTGAATAGTTTCTCACGATAGGCTCGATGCTTGGGTGTGTCGCAATTCGATCAAAAGACAAATCGGATCTTCTCAGCAAGTTCACGATAGGCGCACCCTCTTTCAACGAAGCGCTTCCCTCCTGCTCTAACCAGTCGTTCACTTCTGTCGGTTTCACTTTGGTGTTTTTTATTTCTTCTGTCAAAGCCGCGACTTGCGCCTTCTTTTCTTGAAATCTATTCCAACGTTTTTCCGTCGCTAATCCTAATTGATATCCTTTTGCGGTTAAGCGCTCATCCGCATTGTCTTGTCTAAGCAAAGTTCTGAACTCGGCACGCGACGTGAACATGCGATATGGTTCGTCTGTTCCCTTGTTGATTAAATCGTCGATCAACACGCCGATGTAAGCGTCCGAACGTGACAAGGTAAACGGATCTAATTCATGTGTTTTTTGGTGGGCATTAATGCCGGCAATTAAGCCTTGGCATGCCGCTTCTTCGTAGCCCGTGGTTCCGTTGATTTGTCCAGCAAAGAATAGTCCGCTTACGCGTTTTGTTTCCAACGTCGATGTTAATTGGGTAGGCGGGAAATAATCGTATTCGATGGCATAACCCGGGCGGAACATCTTCGCTTTTTCAAAACCGGGGATTAAGCGAATCGCTTCGAATTGGATGTCCTCTGGAAGCGATGTCGAAAAGCCATTGACATAAATTTCCACCGTGCTCCATCCTTCCGGTTCTACGAAAATTTGGTGTGAATCTTTATCTGCAAAGCGGTTGATTTTATCTTCTACGGATGGACAGTAACGTGGGCCTAAACCCTTGATTCTTCCGGCGAACATAGGTGAACGGTCAAAACCTTTTCGCAAGACTTCGTGCACCTTTGTGTTTGTGTGTGTAATCCAGCAAGAGCGCTGCTCCGTTAATGGCGTTTCGGTTAAGTAAGAAAAAGAGCTCGGATTTTCGTCCCCCTTTTGTTCTTCCATCGCAGCGAAGTCTAGGCTTCTTCCGTCGACACGCGGGGGAGTTCCTGTCTTCATTCTTCCGGATTCGAAACCCAGTTGAATTAACTGTTCTGTTAAGCCGATGGCCATCGGTTCAGCCATGCGGCCTCCCCCAAAATTCTTCTCCCCTATGTGGATCAATCCATTTAAGAATGTACCATTAGTTAGTACCACAGCTCTCGCTGTAAAAGTCATACCCATTCGGGTGATGACCCCTTTTACTTCGCCTTTTTCAACGATTAATTGTTGAACAGAATCTTGCCAAAAATCTACATTCAAATTTCCTTCCAGCGCGTTTCTCCATTCCTCTGCAAAACGCATACGATCCGATTGACAACGTGGCGACCACATCGCCGGACCTTTTGATCGGTTTAGCATTCTGAATTGAATCATGGTCTTGTCTGAAATGATTCCAGACATTCCACCTAATGCGTCAATCTCTCGTACGATTTGACCTTTAGCCACGCCACCCATCGCTGGGTTGCAGGACATTTGAGCAATCGTCTGCATATTCATGGTCACTAACAAAACACGTGATCCCATTTGTGCTGCCGCATAAGCTGCTTCACATCCGGCGTGTCCCGCTCCCACCACAATTACATCGTATGAATTTAGCATATCATTTCATGTTTCACGTGAAACATTTAGTACTGTTTAATGTAAAAATCTTCCTTCTCGGTCATCAACGCTTTGTCCTCTTTTTTCTTGTCTTTGTAACCGAGCAGGTGTAATAATCCGTGCACCATCACACGTTCTAATTCCGTTTCCGTGGTCCCTAATTTGTTCCCATTCTCCCGAACTCTTTCGATGGAGATAAAGATGTCGCCTTCGATTTTTTTCGGATTTTCTGAATTGTCGAACGTAACAATATCAGTCAGCGTATCGTGATTCAAGTATTCTTGATTAATCTGTAATAAGTACTCATCTGAACAAAAAACGTAAGTCAATTCTAGGATCTTTTTCCCTTCCTGTTTCGCCACCTCGTTTAACCAGGCTTTGTGTTTTAACTTCTCTTTTAAGGAGAATGTTATGTCTTCTGTACAAAAATGAATCATGTGCGCGCTATTAAAGCGCGAATTTACGAAAAAGCATCCTCGAAATGCTCTATTTTGAATGCTTGTGGATAAAAATTCACCGAAATGCTGTCAAAACGAATCTCTTGGCGCCATTTATGTTGGTATTGGTAGGCACAAGCAGCCCTACTTAAAAGCCGTATTTTATTTTTTGTGATTTTTTGTTCGGGATGTCCGTGTGTATTTCTCCGGAGGGATTTCACTTCAATAAAGATGAGAAGACCCCCTTTCTTTGCGACAATGTCTACTTCTGCCCTTTTGTAACGGTAGTTTCTCGCCTCGATGGTGTAGGCGTTTTTTAGCAAATAGTCTACACTTAATTGCTCGCCTAATTTTCCTTGTGTCATATGTTTTGCCATTCTTGTATCTTTGTTTTTTACTAAAGGTAGATGCGTGTTTCTGCGGATGCTATCAGGTAATTGATAAAGAATGAATCAGAATAAAGAAGTCCAATTTGTTGATTTAAATCTGGTAGAATACAAGCAGGCTTGGGATCTACAGGAGACTTTATTAAATCGCATAGCGACAGTTAAATTAGCGAACCGCGGGCTTTCTGAAGACAGCAAAGAGATCACAGAAAACTTCCTTTTATTCTGCCAGCACCCACATGTGTATACCCTAGGCAAGAGTGGAGACGAGTCTCATTTGTTATTACAAGAGTCTTTTTTGTCTACCTTAGGCGCGACCTATTTTAAGACAAATCGCGGCGGAGATATTACCTACCATGGGCCTGGGCAATTAGTGGGCTACCCTATTTTGGACTTAGAGAATTTCTATACGGATATTCACTTGTATCTACGGATGCTGGAGGAAGCGATTATTAAGACCTGCGAGGGTTATGGCTTAGTCGCTGGACGCATTGATGGTTTGACCGGCGTGTGGATTAATCCTACGCAAGAGGATGCCCGCAAGATTTGTGCGATGGGTGTTAAAGCTTCACGCTGGATAAGCATGCATGGCTTCGCGTTGAACGTAAATACCGACCTAAGTTATTTCTCGCACATTGTGCCTTGCGGAATTGCGACACGGGGTGTAACGTCATTACAGCAGGAATTAGGCCAGGAAATGGATTTTCGGTCGGTTTCAGACGTGGTTAAAGGCCATTTAGTTGACTTATTTAAAATGGAATTAGTAGATGTTTCACGTGAAACATTAAATAGATAATAATTTGAGTTCCACGTGGAACACCCTTAAATGGATACATTAAAGAACTTCAAGAATACCCTCTTCATAGACATCGAAACTTCGTCTGGAGTATCCGATTTTTCCCTTCTTTCGGATAAGATGAAAGAATTTTGGCTAAAAAAGGCGAAGAATTTGGTAAATCCGGCTAATATCAGCCTAGAAGAGATGTATTTCGAAAAGGCTCCTTTGTATGCGGAATTTGGGAAGATTATTGTGGTAGGAATGGGCTTTTTGTTCGTGAATAAGCAGGGCGAGATGGCTTTAAAAGTGAAGACCATCGCACATGCAGACGAAAAAACGCTTCTCACGGAGTTCATCTCCTTTGTAAATAAGACTTATAAGTCGAGGGAATTGACCCTGGTGGCGCACAATGGAAAGGAATTTGACTTCCCTTATTTGTGCAGACGGATGTTAATTAATGGGCTTGAGATTCCGAAATCCTTGCAATTGCAGGGGAAGAAACCATGGGAAATTATCCACCAGGATACGATGGAGATGTGGAAGTTTGGCGATAGAAGATCTTATACTTCGTTGGAATTGTTAGCGGAATTGATGGGTATTTCAGGGGCCAAAGCAGATCTTTCTGGCGACCAGGTAAACCGGGTTTTTTACAAAGAAAATGGATTAGCTAGGATCAATGAGTATTGCCTAGAAGATGTGATTGTAGTGGCGCAACTCTACCTTCGTTTTCACTTTTTAGATCTAGTTGCGCCAGAAAATATTGTCAAATTATAGAGGCTTTGCCGGGTTTCCGAATACGCGTTTTGAAGCTGCGACATTCTCAATAACTACACTGCCCGCCCCTACTGTTGCACTCTTGCCCACCTTCACACTACCTACGATTGTCGAGTGAATTCCTACGTAGGCATTGTTCTCAATAATGGCTTCTTTACCTACTACCGAACCTGCACCGATAGATGCGAAATCATTGATTTGTGCACCCGTTTCAATGATGGTTCCGGAGCCAATAATCACGTGATCACCTAGTTTCGTTTCAGGTAAAATCTGTGCTCCGCTACCGATGAATATACCGTAAGATAGGCTCTTCACATCGGCGATATTGGCGGATGGATGGATCGCATTTACAGGTTTCACTTCGCGTTCTTCTAAGATCAATTCGATCATTTTCCTCCGCTCAATTGGGTTTTCTAGGGCCACAAAAACGCCGCAGTTTTTACCAATTAATTTGAAATAGGACTCATCGTCAGCTGCACCTAAGACGGGAATTTCACCGATGCTGGTGTCCTTTTTCTTTGGATCATCATCTAAGAATCCATAAACCACGACGTCATTTTTCTTAAAGATGTGGGCTACTTCTAGGCCAAAAGGATTAACTCCAATAATTATTACAGGTAAGGATGTCATTTAGGATTGTATTTTATGCGTGTAATCGGATAATTTGAAACTTGGTTTTCCGTCTTTTAACAGGACTAATTCGGTGTAATTCTCGCCCAAGGCAATGCTCGAATCTGGTGACAAATGTAAGTCTTTCCCGTCGATTTCTGTTAATCCATAGAAAGGCGACATGTCGCCGATGTTTTCTACCTCCCAGGAATAATGGATATTTCCGTCGGTCATCGGCGTTTCAACTAGGTTGAATAAGACGTCTGCACGGACGCTTGAGCTCAATGGGGCGTCTGTTATTTTGATGTCAACAATGGCTCTTTCGTTCGTAGGAAGCGCCTCATAGTTTGCAATGGATTCTGATGCGTAGCTTCCGTCTGCGATGGCGCAAAAGGCATCAATTAAAAGACAGGCATTTAATTTACGTAAGGCATGTTTTTCTAAGTCCCATCCTGCCCCACCAGACTCCAATAAAACAAGTCCGTAACCGCGAGACGAGAACGTATCGCCAAAAGCACGGGACTCATATTCGTCCGTCCATTTCGCTATTTTTCCGGGGATAATAGGCTGGATTTGTGAAAGCATTCGGTTGCATATTTGGCCAGCACGCAGACGTGAAGGCGTCCAGGTTCCCTCGTCATCTCCTGTGGTTGCTAGGAAGGCGATATGGGTTTGCTCTGGGCTATTTCCTACAGAATATAAACGGTTTTGATCGTGTAGATTAAAGGCAAAAGAAGGTTTGATTTCGTCTGCCCAAGCAGATAAAATTTGCGCCTCTACTGAGTTTTGTTTCGTTGCATCTCGGTTCATATCGATGCCTAGAGCCGTTTCGCGTTGCCATCTTTCTGCACCATCAGCATTTAAACGAGGAATGATGCGCAAAGTGATTTTCTGATGCAATTTTTGCTTGAATTCGGTGGCTAATTCGTCAGATAAAGATAATAAACGAAAAATATCGGCTAAAGCGAGGGTGGCTGTGGCCTCGTCGCCGTGCATTTGGGACCAAGCGATGACTTGTATAGGACCTTCACCCCATTTTACCTCGTGGATGGGTCTACCCTCTTCTGTTTTTCCGAGTTCACGAACGTCGAAATAAGATGACCATTCGGTCATTAATTCCTGCCATAAAGCAGCGGAGAAACGGCGTTTCGTCAGGCGATTTTCTCGGAAGGATTCGTAGTGTTCGAAGGCTTTTGTAAACATTAGTAGAGTGGTTTTGGCAGATAATCTGCCCAGGTTTGATTCGAGAATATTCCTTTTTTCCCTGAGCCGAATAAGACAATCAGGGTTACAATTAAATAGCAAAACCAGGCAGAGGGACCGAAAAGTTCCACTCCTAAAAGGGTGGCGGCTAGTGGAGTTTTGGCAAGCCCCCCATACAAACTAACGAATCCAATGGCTGCCGCGAGTCCGATAGGTAAGCTGAACCAGAAAGCAAATCCGGATGCGGCATGGGAGCCGATTAAAAATAGAGGTGTTGCTTCTCCCCCTTTAAATCCTAAACCTAAACTTAGGTTCGTGGCGAGTAATTTCCATAAGGCGAAGTCCGATACGACAGTAGTAAAGGGTCTCAATAAAAATTCAGATCCGAGTCCGGTGCTTTCGTGAAACACTGGGATGCTTAGGACTCCGAACAAAATCAAGCCCGCGAGAATCCCTTTTAGCGGCCCTTGTACGGGTAATTTGTCGAACGCAGAAATTATAAACGATTCTGAGCGCTTATAAAGGAAGGCAATTAGGGCTAAAAATAGGCCCATAAGCGCTAATTTCGCATAAAATTCGCCTGAAAACGAAGGCAAAAAAATGGCAGGGTAAGAAAGATGTTTTGTGCCGTACACGTGGAGACTGACAAAATTGGCTGAAAACGCAGCAAAAAGACAGGCCGGAAGGTGACGGAAATTTATTTTGCCGACCTCTCCTACTTCGAGTGCAAAAAAGGCGCCGGCAAGTGGTGTCCCAAAAACGGAGGCGAAGCCAGCGGCCATGCCGGCTTTTGGAAAAATAGTAGAAGATGAAATTCTCTCTCCTAAAACTCGACCCATCGTAACGGCTGTTCCTTCGCGACCGACCGATGCTCCAGCTAAATGACTGAGCCAGGTAGCGGGGATGATAAGGTAGGCGGGAAAGGGGAAGCTTTGGAAGACTAAACCTAAAATAGGTAAGGCGTATAAATAGGATCCGTGGTGCTGAATCCAGTCGAGTCCGGCTAAAAATAGCGAAGACAGGCTCCCTGTGGCAAAGGAGAGGGCGACCAATAGGCCTAGATTCAATAGAAATGCCTTAATTCGAGCCAAAACAACAATAATTTTGTTTCAAAGGTAAGAATTATATTTTCCCTACCTTTGTAAATCATTAACAATGCCGAATCCAATGGATGAATTTTTAAGTTTGGGATTAAATCCACAGCTTCAACGCGCTTGCACAGCGGTGGGTTACACGAAACCGACGCCCATTCAGGAGAAGGCGATTCCCTTATTATTGCAGGGCCACGATTTATTAGGCATCGCGCAGACGGGTACGGGTAAAACCGCGGCCTATGCGCTTCCTATTTTAATGCGTTGCAAGTATGCCCAGGGGAAGAATCCGCGGGCCTTGATTTTAGCGCCTACGCGTGAGTTAGTCATGCAGATTCACACCGTGATGATCGGTTTAGCGCAGTTTACGGACTTGCGAATTCTTGCTTTGTATGGTGGATTAGGGCCAAAGCCTCAAATTCAAGCCCTCGAAGAAGGCGTCGACATCCTCGTTTCTACGCCTGGTCGATTCCTCGAATTATACCGCAAGGATGTGATCGTAGTGAAGGAATTGAAATTTTTGATTTTAGACGAAGCAGATAAGATGATGGATATGGGTTTTATGCCGCAGATTCGTCAGATTTTGGAGAAGATTCCTTATAAAAAGAGAATGAATGGCTTGTTTTCCGCGACTTTCCCAGAGAAGGTGGAGAACCTGTCGCACGAGTTTTTGGAGTTTCCGATGAAGATTGAAATCACCCCGCAGGCTACGCCGGCGAGTCAGGTGACGCAATCAGTTTACGAGGCGCCTAACTTATTAACGAAATTACACGCCCTTGCCTACTTTATGCAAAACCCTGATTTTCATCGGGTTATGGTATTTTGTCGTTCAAAAGATGCGGCAAACGATGTAGAGAAGTGGTTGTTGAAATCATTGCCTAAAGACCAAGTTCGGGTGATTCACTCGAACAAGGGCCAGAACACCCGCATCAATGCAATGGCGCAATTCCGCGAAGGAAATGTGCGCGTTTTGGTGACTACGGATGTGGCGGCTCGCGGAATCGATATTCCCAAAGTTTCCCACGTGGTTAACTTCGACGTCCCGCTGATTTACGAAGATTATGTCCACCGAATCGG
>JBMSJH010000014.1:0-16495 GCA_049418705.1 Aquirufa sp. | reverse complement strand
AGTCGTCGTTGCTTTCTGTAAACCCACTAAAATCGCTGCTTCTTGGATATTCAAACTATCTGGGGACGTATTGAAATAGGTCTTAGAGGCTACTTTAATTCCATATGCATTATTGCCGTAATCTACGGTGTTCAAGTACCATAAGATGATCTCGTCTTTCGTATAAAAACGCTCTAATTTGATCGCGGTAACCCACTCTTTGGACTTATAAATCAACTTATTCAATCCTGGGATATAACCCAAAAGACCCGTTTTAACGAATCCTTTCTTCGTTCTCGTCTTAAATAAATTCTTCGCTAATTGCTGTGAAATCGTACTTCCACCTCCACGATCACCCCCTTTTACGATACCCACTAAAACCCCAGCCCAGGCTTGAAAGTCAATCCCAGTATGCTCATAGAAACGAGCATCTTCTGTCGCCACCAAAGCCTTCACTAAATAGGGTGAAATTTGATTATAATCGCGAATCGGCGTTCTGTTTTCTGCAAAAAACTTGCCCAAAAGCACGCCATCTGCTGAATAAATCTCGGATGCCTGAGACAATTTAGGATTCTGTAGATCATCTACACTAGGCATTTCTCCTGTTAAAAAGAAGAAATTCGTCTCAATGACTAAGAGGTAGACCAACACAAAAAGAGCTGATTTAGCGAAGATTTTATAGCCCTTTACGATGGGCTTATAATAAGGCGTCGTCTTATCGACCTTAGAATCGTAATAGGCTTGAATTTTGCGACCTTGGGTTTGAACAAATACCTGTCCCATGACCGAATAGCCGATAACAATGCTATACAAACGCTCTCCTAGTACCTTTTTCAGCAAGCCAAGCAAAAAAAAGCCGAAAGCCTGAAGCTTCGATCGAACCAAGGCTTTCGCCAGCGTATATTTAGCTTTTATGTTTGCTAGCATATTAGTCAATTTCTAATTTTTCCAAGATACTCATTAAATCAGAAAAATCTCGAAAACCGGGACGGTCTTCTTTTCCTGCCATTAAACCAATTCCTTGAATGGAAGTTTGGTCAACCCACTCCTCTAAATCTTCCTCTGGAACCTCTAAACCAAGTATAATCGGATATTGTGCCGCCCAAATTTCAATCGATGATTCCATCCCTTGCAACGATTCAGGGCTATCCCCAGTTAACAAAAAATGAGAAACATAAGGCGCCGCAGATGCAAATAAAGCCGGTAAATTATCCGTATCGATGTTTACGCGCAGAATTTTGGGCAAATCGATATCTTGAATCAACACTAAATTCACTTTCGAATCAATCTCAATCGCATCTGGTTGATGTGACGCAACTAATTCCTTAATTTCGGCTGGCTTCAATCCTGAAGCCTCGCCTACGATTTGAACTCCCGCTAACCAGTTTCTGATCTCAGCAAATTTCTCCAAAGGCATCGCTAACGGAAAACCTAACCACTCCACTCCCATACCTGCACAATAACGCGCATCGGATAGATTTTCAATCGAACTAACTTTGACTTTTGTTTTTAACATAGACGGCTTTTGTATACTAGAGCAAAAATACGCTTTGTGCACGTATTTACAAAGATAAGCCGTAACTTGCAGCATAATTTCGTCAGGCATTGAACCTGAGCAGCAAATATGGAAAAAAAAGGACGCGTCTTAGTCGCTATGAGCGGCGGAATCGACAGCTCGGTCGCAGCTGTTTTATTACACGAACAAGGATATGAAGTCATCGGTATGACCATGAAAACATGGGATTACGCGAGCTCTGGTGGCGATAAAAAAGAAACAGGCTGTTGTTCGTTGGATTCTATCAATGATGCACGACATATCGCGGTTTCCCTTGGTTTCCCCCATTATATTTTAGATATCAGAGAAGAATTTGGTGATTCGGTCATCGATTACTTCACGAATGAATACATCGAAGGCCGCACGCCTAATCCCTGTGTCATGTGTAACACGCACATTAAATGGGATGCCTTATTGCGCCGTGCGGATCAATTAGACTGTGAATTTATCGCGACTGGCCACTATGCGCAGATCCGCGAGGAGAATGGCCGTCATATTATTTCCAAAGGTGTAGACGTTTTAAAAGATCAATCGTATGTGCTTTGGGGCGTTTCGCAAGAGAGTCTTGCGCGGACGATTTTGCCCTTAGGACATTTAACAAAAGCGCGTATCAGAGAAATGGCGACAGAGCGTGGATTCGTCGATTTAGTCAATAAATCGGAGAGTTATGAGATCTGTTTCGTACCGGATAATGATTACCGCGGATTCTTGAAAAGACGTGTTCCTGAGTTAGAGGAGCAAGTAAAAGGTGGTAATTTCATTGATACAGAAGGTAAAATTATTGGAAAACACGAGGGATACCCCTTTTATACAGTAGGCCAAAGAAAGGGCTTAGGAAAAGCCTTCGGCTATCCAGCCTTCGTTATTGAGATTCGCAAAGAAAGCAATGAAGTGGTGATTGGTAAAGTGGAGGATTTGAACCGCACTGGTATGTGGGTGGGTCAATTAAATCTACAGAAATACGCTTCCATTCCTGCGGAGGGCATTGAAACCATCACAAAAGTGCGTTATAAAGATGCCGGAACGGCGGGTCATATCGAACAAGTGGGCGACCGAATTAAAGTCGATTTCGCTTTTGATGTGTCAGGAATCGCACCGGGTCAAGCAGCCGTATTCTATGAGGGTGATGATGTCGTAGGTGGCGGATGGATCTTAAAGTCCTACCAGAAAGGCAGCGTCTTCGAAAACGTCCAATCTTTCCAGACTACTTAATTTTCTGATGAATTCGGGGCATTTGAATGAGCTCCATATCATAGATACGTTTCCCATCAATCTTGAATTGCAGGGCGGTTTGCTCTTGGTGAAAACCGTGCTGACCTGCTGCCCCTGGGTTTAGAAATAACATCTGATTGCGGTTCTGATCCCTTTTCACCTGCAAAATGTGGGAGTGTCCACAGACAAAAATATCCGGCAGCCCCATCGCAAATGTTTCTAATGCATCCGGTTTATAAGAAGAGGGTGCGCCCGCAATATGCGTCATGGCAATGGTTACTTGCTCACAGGTGAATCGAGCGATTTTGGGAAAAATATTTCGAATAGTCCGGTCATCAATATTCCCATAGACGCCATAAACCGGCTTCCCGAAACCCATCAAGGTATCCGCCACTGCGACAGAACCCCAATCTCCCCCATGCCAAATCTGGTCACAAGCTTCCACATGCGGAATCAAGCGCGGATCTAGATAACTATGGGTATCAGAAAGGACTAAAATCTGTTGCATCTACTTGTGTAGGGAAATCAATTTACCGGTAGAGATCAACGTATTTGACTTCCATTGGGCCTTTTCTGCTTCGAAAGCCGCCTTCTTTTCCGCCGAAATATCTTTCGTCACCCAAGCTGGTGAACCCGCATCCTTCCAGGCTGAATACCAAAAAGAAGCCACTCGTTGAGAGGATTGAATCATACGATTCGGAATGGAAGCTCCCATTTTATCACCAAAGGCTTGAATAAACTCGTCCGTATAATAGCGCTGTACCTTACCATAGCGCTCCACCATTTTAAAGGACTTATCCTCCCCTAAAGCTTTACGAACCTCTGTTTCCGCCTGAAACATGGCTGGAAGCATCGCGTGAGATTCTAACAAAACCTGGAAAATAAAATCCTGTGGTTTCGCAATATAAGTGGCCGCCTGAGGTTGATATAATGCATAATTTCTCAATTGTGCTTCCGGAACTAAGCTCTCCCACAGAACGTGCATCCCTTTTTGGTTCGTTAACTGACCATCGTGATTTTTCGTCGTGTGCAAAGGAACGTGAGCATCAGAAACGTAATGACCTAGATCTGCTGCGTAGAACAAGACCGAATCGCGCAATTCATTTTTGAAGGCATGAACTAAACGACCATATACCCGATTTACTTCCCAAGGCACCAAACCTTCCTTGCGTAAACTGTCGAAGCTATATTTCGCCACGGCTTGTTTAAAATCGTGAGGGATATCTGTTCGGTAATTAGGGCCAAAAACAGCCGCGTCCATATCCAAATAATGTTTCGAATCCTCCGTTTTGTCATCTTTTCGACGCACATCGGGACGAACCGACTGTTGCACGATGTAGTCTTGATTTGCGTAAAAAAACAAACCTAGGTCAGCAGGCAAAGGATAGATGGCAATTTGCTGTAAGGTTTTGTGAGCTAAAAAGCCCCAAGAAACTAAGAAACCACAGATCAGAACGAGAGATAATTTGCGCATATTATTTTTTTGAAATGAATGTTTTAGGGGCGAAACCGTATTGTTTTTTAAAGGCTCTTGTAAAATAGGCCGGATCATTAAATCCTACTTGGTAGGCTACTTCAGATACGTTTAAAGAACCTTTTTCTAATAATATTCTAGCCTGCTGTAAGCGAATCGATCGAATAAACTCATTTCCAGCCAGCGAAGTTAACATTTTCAATTTACGGTAGAGCTGCATCTTGCTCATATCTAATGCCTGCTCTAAATGCTCTACATCAAAATCGGCCTCATCTAAATGTTCAATCACCACCTGAGTAGCCTTAGACAAGAATTCATCTTCGAACACAGGGGATTGTTGCAAGTCTTGGTTCATCACCGAATCCTGCCAACTCTTTCGCATCCGCTCTTTCGCCTCTAATAATTTAGCTACACGTAATTCTAAGATATCCGCGTGAAATGGTTTGGAGATAAAATCATCCGCACCGGATTGCATTCCCTCGATTTGACTCTCTTGAGAACTTTTCGAAGTCAAAATCACTACGGGTATGTGACTCGTTTTTGAATTCTTACGAATCTCCTTACAAAGACTTACTCCCGACATTCCCGGCATCATCCAATCCGTAATTACCATATCAGGCAAATACGTGAGAGCCATTTCCATCCCTTTCTCACCTCTATCAGCCTCAATTACTTGGAATGATTTTTCGAAAATTTCCCGGATAAAAGCACGCATCTCCTCATGATCCTCGACTATTAAAAGAATTTGCTTCTCTTGCTGTATCGTAACGACTTCTTGACCCATAGGCTCTTTGACAGCTGGAAGACTTCCAGCCCTCACCCAGCTAGGTTCAAATGCCTCCCGAGTCACCGGGAAATGGAGTTTAAAGACGGAGCCTGCACCTAAATCACTTTGCACATCAATCGTTCCCCGATGTACTTCGATCAGTTCCTTACACAAAGAAAGACCGACTCCCGTCCCCATCAGATCTACCTTTTCCGGAATCTGATAGAATCGATCAAAAATATGCTGAATATGCTCTTCACTTATTCCTTTACCGGTATCCATCACCTGAATGGATACTTTTGAAATCGTTTCCTGCGCGTCCTGAAAGGTTTTGTGTAGTTCCAAACGGATACCAATGATTCCATCCTCCGGCGTGAATTTGAAGGCATTAGACAGTAAATTCGTTACACACTTTTCAATGATATCCGCATCATAATAGACTAAAAGTGAATCAATCGGTGACTCCCACTTTAATTTGATTTGCTTTTGTTGCGCATAGGCATCAAAACTCTGTTTTATGGAATTCAATTGTTTTACTAAATCATGCTTCTCCACCACAGGTTCCACATTACCGGATTCAATTTTTGATAAATCCAACAACTGATTAATCAGACGGAGGAGTTTCTGAGCGTTTTGGTAAATCGAATTGATCTTCGTCTTCTGATCTTTATTCAAGCTTGCATTCGAGATAAAATACTTCTCTAATGGGCTGGTAATCAATGTTAAAGGCGTACGCAATTCGTGTGAAATATTCGTAAAGAAATGCGTCTTTACCTGCTCTAATTCTTGAATGCGTTCCTTCTCAATTTCTTTCAAACGTATATCCGTTCGGAAAGCCTCTCGCACGCGAACCTCACGAATGAAGGCATATATGATCGCACAAACAACCACAAAATAAAGCACATAAGCCCACCAGGTTTTATACCAAGGTGGCAAAACAGTAATGAGAAGTTCATAGGGTTTTTCTGCCCAAACTCCATCCGAATTACTTGCTTTCACCTTAAACACATAATCCCCTGGACTTAAATTCGTGTAAGTAACCGTGCGCTGGGTCCCTACTAAATTCCATTCCTTTTCAAAGCCCTCTAAATAGTAGGCGTAGCGGTTATTTTTAGGCCTTTGGTATTCCAGTGCCACAAAATCCAAACTGAAAACCGTTTGGTCTGGTTGCAAGATTAAGTGTTTCGTAGAGGAAATATCCTCTGTCAGTGGAGAGTTCTCCTGACCCGCTTCCACTTCTTTATTAAAGATCTTTAATTTCGTAAAATAGACTGGCGGGACATCTAGTCGCATGCGTAGGCTATCAGACTTCAGGTAATTCAAACCATTCACACCTCCGAAAAACAGCCAATTTTGGCTATTTTTAGCCGCAGCACTTGTCATAAATTCCTTTCCCTGGAGACCATCTGCTTCTTCGAAGTTGACAAATTTCAAGGTTCTGGCATCCATCTTAGAAATACCCCCATTCGTCGAAAACCATAAATCTCCTTTCGCATCCTCCACTAAACCACGCAATGAATTACTTCCTAATCCATCATTCACCGTGTAGACTTTAAAACCTTTATCTGGTCCCAAGTATTGATTCAAACCACCCCCTTGAGTCATCACCCAAATGCGATTTTTGCGATCTTGGTAGATTTTATTCACGTGGTTATAACTCAAAGCACCTGATTCAGCAGATTTCACATAGTGGCGAATCTTGTGCGTGGAGATATCAAAAACATATAAACCGAAACCAACCGTACCTATCCAAATCTCCGTCCCATTCAACACTTTTATGGCAGCTATTGACTTATTCAAAAAGGTAGACTTGCCTAACTCCTGAAAAGGAATCCGGTATTGCTTGGTAACCGGGTTAAAAGATACGATACCCATTCCTGCGGTTCCCAGCAAAAACTCGGATTGAAATACCGCCATCGTATTAAAATTCGCTTCCCGCGCACCTGGTTTGAAAGGAAAATCTTTTAATTGATGTTCCTTCGTGAACAGATTGATTCCTTTACCCCAAAGTCCGACCCACACTCCTCCTTCACCTGAGGGCTGTATAAAGTTAACATCATACGTTTCCGTGGAGTTTAATTTATTCGTGGTGGCGCTCTTCAAATAATGCGTTACCTGACCAGATTTATGATTAAAATAGGACAATCCCACGTTACTTCCTACCCAGACACCCTTGTCCCCATCAGCTAATAAGGTGCTGACTTTATTACTCAAAAGCCCTTGGAGCGTATTCGGCTTGTAGCGTAGAACGGAGAATCGGGGCTTTTGGAAGAAAGAAATATTTAATCCAGCCTCCCAAGTGCCCACCCACGTATTTTGATTCGCATCAGTGAACAAACTCATAATGGAATTTGAGGACAAGCCTAATTCTGGATCCGGGTTCGATGGGATATTAGTATAGTTTTTAAAATCCTCCCCATTTAGCTTATAAACCCCATTATCTGTACCTATCCACAAGTTTTGTAGCGCATCTTTCGCTAAAGAAGTCACAATGTTTTGGCGAGATAAGGGATCTGAGGACTGGTAGAAAACGACTTTGAATTGCTGCGTTTTAGGCGTAAAACGGTAAATTCCGCGGCCATCTGTACCTACTAAAATATCTCCATTATTCGTTTCAAATAAGGCTCTCACCCGATAGTTGTTTGCTCCGAATTGATAAGGGATAAAGCTATGCGCGTTTAACTGTGATAGTAAATAACCGGTTCGCGTTCCCATCCATACCGTACCCGAGGAGTGTTTAAATAGACGAACAACCTCTTTTACAAAAGGATTCTTCCACTCTGACTCCGTAGGGCTAACCTGATTCGTTCGAATATCGTACACCAAATATCCTAGACCTAAAACGGCCACCCCCATCTTCCCCTTCCCTAGATTTAGGATACTCGGAATATTCGCATTGGACAAATCTTGCCCGGCAGGTCCTTTCGAAAACCGGATAATTTTACCCGTTGCTAATTCAATTTTATTTAAACCTGAATTACGCGTTCCTACCCAAAGATTCCCCAAATCATCTTCCGCCACGGTAAAAATCTCACTCCCACTTAGGGTTTTAGGATCACTCGGATCATTTCGATAGATCTTAAAATTATGGCCATCGTAGCGATTCAAACCATCACCTGTAGCGAACCACAAGAAGCCTTTTTTATCTTGAATGATTTTATAAACCGAGCTTTGAGAAAGTCCAGAAGCAGTGCTGAGACGCTCATAACGGGTTTGCTTTTGGGCAGCTACGCCCAAAGAAAGTAATAACAAGAAACCGATAAGGGCCTTTTTCATTCGAACTTTAAAATTAGGGAATAATACCAGGAAATTGGACGGATTTATCCTGAAATAAACATTTGCAAGAATTGTCCTCGTATTTGTAAGATTCGTCCTATGCTACACTGGGCTATGTGGGTAATTTTGAATCAAGAATTATTCTTCGATATGAATAAAACATTTGTTTCATTTAACGTAAAGAATTCAGGAAACAAACTTCCTAAATACCAGCAATTAGTGAATTCCCTATTGCAGGATATTGAGATGGGAGAATTAAAACCTGGCGAGCGATTGCCGTCCATTAACGAGGCGTCGGAAGAATGCTATCTTTCTCGGGATACTGTGGAGAGAGCCTATACCGAATTGCACAAAATGGGTGCGATCACGTCCATTTTCCGCAAAGGTTATTTCATCTCAGAATCTAGCCTGAAAGTAAAGACCAAAGTTCTTTTTCTGATCGGTCGAATGACAGAAACGAACCAAACCTTATACAATGCCTTTTTAGATCATTTCGGCAAAAACGTGATGGTCGATATTTATACCTACCAGTACAAGCCGCGTGAATTCAAAGAAATCATCGGGCAGCAACTTGGTAACTACCATTATTACCTGATTCAACCTCATTTAATCGACGAGGACGAAGAAACGGTGAAGATTTTACAAAAGATAGCAGGTGATCGTTTGATTTTATTAGACCAAAACTTCGGTACCATCCGTCATTCCAGTCTGATTTGCCCACCGAATCCCTCGCTAAAAAAGATTTTTAATACCCAACTAAACCTGTTTAATAAGTACCGCAGTCTTAATTTAGTTTTGAGCGAAGACGAATACTTCGATCCTGAATTAATCAATGCGTGCAGTGAATTCTGCGAATCGAATTCATTGAATTTCCAAGTATTAGATGGCCTAGAAGAGGACGATTACAGACAAAATGAGGTATACTTCACCTTGTCAGACACCGATCTTTTCCAGGCTATCAAATACGCGGAGAAAAAGAAGTGGACTTTAGGAAAAGACGTGGGAATCATATCCCTGAACGACCATCCATTTAAAGAGATCATTGCCGGCGGAATCACAGTCGTGACTACTCACCCGGAGAAGTTAGGCCAAAAAGCAGCCGAAATGATCCTCAACAATAAAAAGACAGCCGAGGTCATCGAACCTAGCTTACTTATACGATTATCACTTTAGGGTTTTATTTTGCTTGAAAAGGGCCGTGGATTCACGGCCTCTTTTTTTTCACGTAATCGATGTTCCGCTGAATGCCCTTCAGCTTCGTGCGTTTGATAGCAGAATAATGGAAAAGCGTTTGAAAAACTTCCTCTGAAAGTCCTTCCCAATCCACTTCCTGTAAATTCGTATCAAATCTCGGTTCATTATGAGGCTTCGAAAAACGATTCCAAGGACACACATCTTGGCAAATATCACAGCCGAAAATCCAGTTTTCGAAATCCCCTGTAAGATTTGCTGGCATTTGGTCTTTTAACTCAATCGTAAAATACGAGATGCATTTACTCCCATCCACCACATAGGGCGTAATCGCATCCGTAGGACAAGCATCAATGCAACGAGTACAAGTGCCACAAAAATCCTTGATGGGTCCATCCGGAGCCGCTTTCAAATCAATTAACAGCTCCGCTAAGAAATAGAAGCTTCCTTTTTTCGGGATAATCAAATTCGCATTCTTCCCTATCCAACCTAATCCTGATTTCTTTGCCCAAGCCTTTTCTAAAACAGGCGCAGAATCCACAAACATCCGACCCGTAAATTCGCCCACCTCCTCTTGGAGTGAATCCCACAGCAGCTGCATCTTGTCTTTGATTACCCGGTGGTAATCTTCGCCGTAGGCATACTTCGAAATCTTAAAGGGATTTGCCTGAATTTCTTCTGAAGGGAAGTAATTATAGACCAGTGAAACGACGGTTTGACATCCATCTACAAGCTTTCTCGGATCTAATCTTTTATCAAAATGATTCGCCATATAGGCCATTTCGCCGTGTTGATTCGAATTCAACCAGGCTTCTAGCCGAGGAGCTTCTTCTTCTAGAAATCCCGCCTCTGAAATACCACAAAAAGCAAAACCAAATTGCTGGGCTTTTTCCTTAATGTGCTGTGAAATTTGAGCGGGACTTTTTGACATTTGCCTAAAATTACAAAGGGCGTTTCATTTATGCCAAAGTGTCAGAAAATTGTTTTTGGTATTGAATTTGTATCAAGGATTTCGCAATTGTAATTTTGTAGTATGAAAAAGAAAGAAAACGAACAAACGCCTGAGGAAGAAATCATTCAAAACCAAGAAGAAACAAGCCCTGAGACAGAGGAAACAGCTCCTGTGGACGAATTAGCGGAAATGAAGGAGAAATACCTTCGCTTGTATTCAGACTTCGAAAACTTCCGTAAACGTACGGCAAAAGAGAAAATAGAGCTTATCCAAACCGCATCAGAACGTTTAATCGTTGACTTATTACCTGTCATCGATGACTATGAGCGTGCATTAGCGAATGCTCCAGAAGGAGAAATATCAGAAGGCACTCAATTAATCTTCACTAAAATCGGAAACATTCTTCAATCCCAAGGCTTGAAAGAACTACCCGCAAAAGGAGAAGTATTCGATGCCGAGATCCACGACTGCATCACGCAATTCCCAGCACCTAGCGAGGAAGAGAAGGGTAAAGTAGTAGAGGTAGTTGAAAAAGGATATAAATTACATGAAAAAGTCATCCGCTTCGCGAAAGTGGTGGTCGGAAATTAATAGATAATGGCGTCAAAAAGAGATTATTACGAGATATTAGGTGTTTCTAAATCCGCGTCGGAGGATGAAATCAAGAAGGCATACCGCAAAATGGCGGTCAAATACCATCCAGATAAAAACCCCGATAACAAAGAGGCAGAAGAGAAATTCAAGGAAGCTGCTGAGGCCTATGAGGTTTTAAGTAACTCCCAAAAGAAGGCACAATACGACCGTTTCGGTCACGCTGGAATGGGTGGAGCTGCTGGCGGTGGTTTTGGCGGTGGCGGAATGAACATGGAAGACATCTTCTCGCAATTCGGAGATATCTTCGGTGGTGGAGACGATAGTCCCTTCGGCAGTTTCTTCAATCAAGGTCGTGGAGGTGGAAGACGCCAACGAAAAGGAACCGATCTTCGTATCAAGTTGAAATTAAACTTAGAGGAGATCGCGAACGGGGTAGAAAAGAAAATCAAAGTAAAACGCCACGTAGCTTGTAAATCATGCTCCGGAAATGGCTCTAAGAACGGCACAGACTTAAAACCTTGCGGGACTTGCCAAGGTTCAGGTCAAGTTCGTCAAGTACAACAAACCATGCTAGGCCAAATGGTCACATCTTCTACTTGCCCTCACTGTAATGGAGAAGGTAAAACGGTGGGTGCTAAATGTGGCGATTGCTTCGGAGAAGGCCGTGTTCTAGAAGAAGAAATCATCCCAATCAAAATTCCAGCAGGCGTATCTAATGATATGCAATTATCGATGACGGGTAAAGGCAATGTCCCTCCACGTGGTGGTGTGGCTGGTGATCTTTTAATCGTGATTGAGGAAGAAGCTCATGATTTACTACACCGCGATGGGAACAACGTCATTTTTGACTTGTACGTTAACTTCGTGGATGCAGCCTTAGGAACATCAGTAGAAGTGCCTACCATCGGTGGTAAAGCAAAGATTACCTTAGAGGCTGGAACTCAAAGTGGAAAAATCCTTCGATTAAAAGGCAAAGGAATCAAAGAACTGAATGGCTATTCCATCGGAGATCAATTAGTTCACGTGAATATCTGGACGCCTAAACAAGTTACTAAAGAAGAAACCGAGCTTTTAGAAAAGCTTCGCTCCTCTCCTAACTTCGCCCCACAACCGGGGAAGTCTGAGAAAGGATTCTTTCATAAGGTGAGGGATATGTTTTCATAAAAAGCTTCGCTTTTATAAAGCACAAAGAATAAAGAATAGTTTAGGAATAAAAAGAGCGGCAATTGCCGCTCTTTTTATGTTATATGAAAAAACATTTAAGAAATCATCGCCGAAGGCGAATCCAACTTTATGCTTTATTATTTGTGCTTTGTGATTTCTACTGCAACCTCGCCATCTGCTTATTAAACTTCGCCTCTAGCTCCTGGTATTTAGCCGGATTCACCTTCGAAGCCTTTAGTGCAGAAATGGCTAGGTTCATTTCATAAATCGCAATTTGTACATCACGCTCGTGAGCACCGTAGCGACCATCTAAGTAATAATCCAATAATTGATCATCGCGATTTACAATTCTTGAAGCCATTTTAAGAGCGGCTTTCGAATCACCCACTGCGATATACAATTCTACCATAGAAGCTGAGAATTGATCGTAAGGAATTACTTTGTCTGGCATTTTTTGGTCTAAATAATCTAAGACCTTTTTCGCTTGTGCTAGACTTCCCTCGCGCACTAATTGATCAGCTAAGCGATATACACTTAAACGAGCGGTTACCGATGGGATTCCTAAATAGAAATCACCATGGTAGTAGATTTTATCATTATCTAAACCTGTCCAATACATCTTTTTCAGGATGTTATCAGACATGATTTGGGTGTTTACATAGCCATCGTTTGCACCAGGGATCTTGAATGGCATTAAACGATAGGCATATCCTTCTAATTGCATCGATTCCTTTAGACCTAAATACTGGTCATTCGGTAAAGTCGACGCGAAATAGATCGGACGTTTCCATCCAGACAACGCGTTGTTTGAGATAATTTCTAACTGAATCAATTCGCCTTTGTAGATGTTATGCGAAGGTAATTTCCAACCTAAAGCAGGCGACATATACGGTACAAACTGCTTAGGGAACCAGTTTGATTTAGCTACTGCTGCGATGTCGACTGGAATCACCACAGAGTCCGTAGGAAGCGTATTAATAGTCTCTCCTAATTGCGTTTGCTCCTGGATAGATGGGCTGTCTTTATGTAATAAGTCCAAATAATCCGGTAAAGACATCGCATTTAAACCTGGTTTCGGGTTGTATAAAATCTGGTCATTCACGCCTTCCATTAATTGATCCTTCGATAAAAGAATCGGCAATGGTTGAGATTCGTAGGTCTTGCGCTTCATTTGATCGATGTACCAGTCTGTACCTAACAGGGACAAATTACATACACGAACGTCCGTTCTGAAACCTTCTACTTCTTGTACGTACCAAAGCGGGAACGTATCATTGTCCCCTCCCGTAAATAGAATCGCATTAGGAGCGCAGGAGTTTAGGAGGTTTTTGGCAAAATCAATCTGGTGCACACGACCACTACGATCATGATCATCCCAGTTTTGTTGTGCTAAAATCGCAGGAGCCGTTAAGCCTAATACAGCGACTATCACCCATTTGGCCTTATCTGCTTTCACAAACTTCTGAATAAATTCTAAAATCTGCATTACAGCAAAACCTGCCCAAATCGACATAAAGTAGAACGATCCTACGAAGATATAATCACGCTCACGAGGTTCTGTAGGCGGCGAATTCAGGTAAACCGTCAAGGCTACCCCGGTTAAAACAAACATTAAAATCGTCACCAATAGATCCTTATCATTCTTGCGAAGCATGTAGAAGAAGCCTAATAGCACGAAAATAATCGGTAAGAAATAGTAATTATTTCTCGCCTTATTGTTGCGAAGAATATCAGGCAATTTCGATGAATCCTCGAAGGTATTGATGGCCCAAGCATCTTGGAAATCGCTTTCACGACCCACAAAATTCCACAGCAAGTAACGCATGTACATGTGGCCTAATTGATGTGTAAACAAGAACTCCAAGTTCTTCCCAAAGCTTGGTTTTTCACCCGCAGGAATACCCAGCATTTCTTGATACAACTTCACGTGATTCGCCTGATTCGAATACACACGAGGTAATAACATCATTTGGGACTTATCGTATTCATAAACTGGTTTCTTCGTGTATTCTACATATTTCCCATCTTTCATCTTATAAATAGGCGTCTCTGCTCCTTCTTTATAACCTGTCACTTCAGCTGTATAAACTGGACCATAGATTAATGAACGCTCGCCATATTGCTCACGTTTCAAGTACTTTAAGAAGTTCAAGATATTGCTCGGGTCATTCTCATTAATAGGCGTATTATAGCCAGAACGAACTAGAGCAACCGTATAAGTGGAATAACCTATTAATAAGAAGACAAAAGAGAATAGCGCCACATTCAGCACCTCTTTACCTTTCGCATACGAATAACGAATGCCAAAAACCACCGCAGCAATTAATAGGATCAAGAAAACAATCGCTCCTGTACCGTAAGAAAAGCCTAAGGTATTCACGAAAGTCAATTCAAAAGCGAAAGCGATACTAGGTAAACCTGGGATAATCCCAGCATTGATGATACCTAAAATGAATAGGGCCACAAAAATCGAAATAACACCTCCGGTTAACGTAGGCTTGTCATAACGTTTGAAATAATACAATAAGCCTAAAGCAGGAAGAGTCACTAAGTTCAATAAGTGGACTCCGATAGATAATCCTACTAAATAAGCAATGAACAAGATCCAACGATTCGATGCGGCTCTATCTTCCACCAGCTCCCATTTAAAAGCAGCCCAAACAACAATCGCAGTAAAGAAAGACGACATCGCATACACCTCTGCTTCCACAGCAGAGAACCAAAACGTATCAGAGAACGTATAAATCAACGAACCAACCACCCCAGAGGCTAATAATCCAAATCGCTCATTCGAATTCAATTCCTCAAAAGACTTATTGATCATCTTACGGCCGATCATCACGATCGTCCAATGCAAGAATAAAATAGTCAAAGCGCTACTCACTACCGACATCATATTCACCCAATAAGCCACTTTGGTCACATCGCCTAAGGCTAAAAGAGAGAACATGCGGCCTAATAAAAGGAATAAAGGCGCTCCTGGAGGGTGAGGTACTTGCAATTTATAGGCACACGCGATGAACTCGCCACAGTCCCAAAAAGAGGCCGTAGGCTCCACCGTCAAGGTATAAGTCAACAACGCGATGAAGAAAACTCCCCAACCCGTCCAATTATTTAGTTTTTGAAAACTCCACATAGGTCAGATTAATTAAACTGTTTTAAGAAACGAACGTCATTCTCTGTGAATAGACGTAAGTCCTTGATTTGGTATTTTAACATGGTGATACGCTCGATTCCCATTCCAAAAGCAAAGCCATTGTACTTCTTCGAATCAATTCCCACATTCTCTAAGACATTCGGATCTACCATTCCTGCTCCCGCAATCTCCACCCAACCGGCTCCTTTGCAGACATTACAACCATCACCTTTGCATAAAAGACAGGTGATGTCCATTTCAGCGCTAGGCTCTGTGAATGGGAAATAAGAGGGACGGAAACGTACTTTCGTATCCTTACCAAACATCTCTTTGGCAAAATGATACAAGGTGTCTTTTAAATCCTTAAAACTCACTTGCTCATCCACATAAAGCCCCTCCACTTGATGGAAAAGGCAATGTGCACGCGCAGAAATCGCTTCATTACGGTATACACGACCAGGCATCACCGAGCGAATCGGTGGCTTTTGGTGTTGCATTAAACGAATCTGAACGTTAGAAGTATGCGTACGTAATAAAACGTCATCCTGAATCTCTCCAGCTCCTTTTTCAATAAAAAAAGTATCCTGCATCTCCCTTGCTGGGTGATTTGCTGGGAAATTTAACGCCGTAAAATTGTAGAAATCCGTTTCGATTTCTGGGCCATCTGAAACAGAGAAACCCATGCGATTAAAAATCTCTAAAATACGCGCTCTCACTTTCGTCAATGGGTGTAGACTACCCTGAGAAATCGGATTGTATAAAGTTAAATCAGAAGGCACTTCAAAATCAGCCGCATTACCCGCAAAAGCTTCTTGCGCTTCAGCAAACTTCGTTTCCGCTGAATTCTTTAATCCATTTAAGGCTTGGCCCACCTCGCGGCGATTCTCTGCAGGTACATTTTTTAACTCATCAAAAAGCGACGCCAAACGACTTTTGCGACCTACAAATTGATTACGAAAAGATTCTAATTCACCTTCATTCGAAATGACAAAAGCGTCAATTTCAGCCTGAAGAGCTTTTATTTGTTCATTCATGAGGGTAATTATAAAATGCGGAAACCTAGGGTTGCCTGGAAGTAACTTGGTTTTTGGGAATAATTAAATCCGCTAGGCACGGCAATGGTATTCTTCAATTCAGACATGGCCCCTTCATAACGAAGATCCAATGATAAATTCAAGATATCTACACCTACACCC